>JAEZED010000127.1 GCA_023417885.1 Planctomycetota bacterium | reverse complement strand
CGGCTGGCCTGCGGGCTGCGCGGAACCTCGCGCTCGCCGCGGATCATCAGGAGCGGGCCATGCACGCTGAGTTCGATACGCTCCTTGTCCACGCCTGCGAGATCGACGCAGACGCGGTAGGCGTCGTTGGTCTCGTAGAGATTCACCGAAGGCGCCCACGTCTGGTCGGTATGGGCGAATCCGCAGTATCCCTGAGTCACGCTCTCGAGGATCTTGCCTGCCTGCTTGGTGAACTTGGAGAATGGGGGATCGCTGGTCTGATGCACGGGCTCTCTCCGCACGAACTCAACTGCTGGGGGCTCTTCAGGCGACGCCCCGGGCTGCCGGCACTCCCCGTGCTCCGCCGAAAACATAGTCGGCGCGGGGGCATCCTACCCCACCCTGCCCGGTCTCCACCACCGGCTTTCCCCGCACCGGCCGGACGGCGGGGGCCGTTTGTTCCCCTTGTACACCGCCCGACCCCTCCGGGTTCGCCATGTCAGGTGACCGATAAACCCCAAACACCGTCAACTCCCCGCCCGGCGGGTTGCCCCGATCCGCCGAACCGACGGTCAATCCGGCCCCGGGGCGGGCTGAGATCGGTGGCCCGGCGTCTCCCGGGGTGGCGGCGGGGGGTTTGACACCCACGCTCCATCCTGTGAGAATCCTGCCGCGACCCGCCGCGGTCGCCCCCGCCTGCTCGCGATGCGCCCGTCTGTCACACCATCGCCCGACGGTAAGAGAAGGCGCGTCGCAATCCAGCCTGTCATGATCCACCAGCACAGGAGCCTGCGGATGCCCCGCTTGTCGCCCCGAACGATCGACGTTTCCTCAATCGCCAACCCGTCCGCCGGCCATCGACTGCTCCGCCGAGCCGCCAGCGCCGCCGTCGCCGGGCTTGTCTTCGCCGGCGCCTTCGCGGTCGCCGGCTGTGAGGAGGCCGATGCCGACGCCGGCACGATGGCCGACCTCAACCGCGCCTACGCCCTGCGCAGCGCCGGCGATCCGGATCGTGCTTACGTGGGCATCGCCGAGTCCGCGGCCCAGTCCGGCGGGGGTGACGCCGCCTCCGCGCTCTCCCAGGAACTGCTCGGCGACGTGTCGGTCGAGCTTGCCGCCTCGATCATGGCGGGCCCGATCATGGACGGTGAGGAGCCGCTGCCCGGCCTGATCGGCACGGGGACGCGGGCGCTGGTGCTCGCCGAGGAAGCCAATCGCCTCGCCGGCAGCCTGGCACTGGGGCGCACCTACGTGCAGACCCAGCAGCAGCGCAACCCCGCCTCGGCGCTCAGCGGCGTCGATCAGCGCATCGCCTCCATCCGCGAGGGGGAGAACTGGTCTCCCGGCGCCGGCGACGCCACCTTCGAGACGATCCAGGCGGTCGAAGCGCGCATGACCCAGCTCAACCAGCGCCTGGAGCAGCTCCGCGGGCAGATGCAGCAGCTCGACCAGCAGCGCTCCGGCCTGCTCGCCCAGGCCAGCGAGCTCGACCAGCAGAGCGCCCAGCAGCCGGGGCAGCAGGGCGTCGAGACCTACCGCCGGGTCGCCGACCTCCGCACGGAGGCCGCCGGTGTCGCCGCGGGCATCGCAGAGCTCAACAACCAGATCGCCCGCACCACGGCCGACCTGGAGGAGGCGCAGTCGCTGCACGCATCGCTGGAGGGAGCGATCACCGCTCTCGAGGCGCAGCAGGCAGCCATGCGTCAGAACTGGGAGGCGATCCAGGCGCAGATCGGGCAGCTTCAGCAGACCAACCAGGTCACCTACCAGGGTGGCGGGGACACGCTTTCCAGCATCGAGTCGATCGGCCAGGAGCTCGGCGCCACGCTCGAGCGTTACGGCACGCTCCAGGCTGACGTCGTCGAACAGCTCGACCGTGCGATCGAGTCTTACGGCAGCGCCGCCAACAGCGCCCGCGGCGCCTCGGCGAGCGTGCGGCCGCTCTTCAGCCAGGCCTACCGGGAGGCGTTCGACGCCGCCCGCATGGAACTGGCCCAGGCCGTTGCACGCCGGCAGCTCGCCGGCGTCCACATGTCCGCCGCCGCCGTCAATGCCTCGCTCGTCCGGCTTGCCAACACCCTCGAGCGCGCACAGCAGGAGATGCCGTCGTCGCTCCAGATGGATCCGGCCGCCGCCTACACCGACGCCGTCGAGCAGGCCGCCCAGGCACTGACCGAGGCGGACGAGGCCCTCACCGGCCTGATCGGCGGTCAGGGCGCCGTTGCCTCCGCCGCGATCACGCAGCGGGCGATCGTGATGTCCCGGCAGTGGGAGCTGCGCCAGTTGATCGAGAACGTGGGGCTCCAGATCCAGTCGCCGGTGCCGACGCACCAGGAGCTTCGGCAGGCGGCGCGCGACGTGATCAGCGCCGCGGAAAGCAACAACGCGCCGCTCCCGCCGGTGGTTCCATTCATCGCCGCGCCGGCCCCCGCCGACGAGCAGGCCACCCAGCCCACGACGGAGCCGACCACCGAGCCGACGACGCAGCCGGCCGACGAGGAGGCGGGCGATCAGCCGGAAGCCGATCCCGCCGCCGAGCCCGAAGGGGAGCCGGAAGCCCCCGCCGGCGCCGGCGCCGCCGCCGGGCCGGCCGCGCCGGAGTGCTCCGGCCCG
>JAEZED010000043.1 GCA_023417885.1 Planctomycetota bacterium | reverse complement strand
CGGGCCTCGCGGCCCGCACCTTTTCTCTTTGCTCGATGATGCCACCGGCTCAGCGCCGGCGCCGGAGCAGCAGCAGGGCGGCCGCCAGCGCCGCGCCCGACGCCGGTTCTGGGATCGGGGTCGCGATGACTACGCTCGCGTGGTCGAAGCCGCTGTCGATCCAGCTCCCGTCCTTCAACTGCGCCAGGCCGCGGAAGACGAAGCCGGTGGCGCCGGCCGGGATCGGCACGACCTGCCGGTAGGCTTCATTGCCGACCCCCGGCCGACCGCCGAAGTCGCCGAGCTCCACGCGCTCCAGAAGGCCTCCGGAGGCGTCCACCCAGTCCAGCTCCATGGCGATGGCGTCGTAGGCCCAGATCGCCTCGAAGCGCACGAGCGCCTCGCCCGTGTGGGTCGGCGAGAGCCCGGCCTGCTGATCGAGAATGCTCACGCTCCCCGCCGGCCACGCGCCGCCGGTGGGCCAGACCGTCGCGAAATAGCTCCCGTCGCTCGATCCGAACGGGTGCTGGCCGACCGTGCCGCTCACCACGTGCCACTCGGGCGGACGCAGCGCCGTCACGAGGCGCCACCCCGCCAGGCCGCCCGACTCGAATCCGCCGTTGATGAGCTGCTCGTGGTAAGTGAACGGATTGTCGTCGCCGGTGTGCCCGCCGTTGCTCTGCAGCCAGGCGTCCTCGAAGCGGTTCCAGGGCACGTCGGCGCCCGCGGATGGGAGGGTCGCGGCGCCGATGACCGCGAGCAGGCCGAGGGAGAGTCGCTTGATTTGTGGGATCGGCTTGAGCACGAGGGGGCCCCGGAATGGCCCGGCGCGCTGGCGACGCGGCCGGCCAGCGTCAACCGTGCTCCCGGATTCGCCCTGCGGCCACGCGCGCTGGCGTGCAGGAGCGATGGATCATCCCGAGGCGCGGGAAGCTGGGTGGTTCGTGCGGAGGATGAGTGGCGAGGCGAGGCGGGCCTGCGGCACGCGGTGCCGCGGCTCGGGGGACTTAGGTTGGGGTGCGGGCCAGGAGGACGCGCTCGTGGCCTGCGAAGTCGCGCAGGACCTGCACGTCGTGCCAGTTACCCGTGGACTCCGCCAGTTCCCGGAGCACTGATCCCTGGTCGAACTGCATTTCGACGAAGAGCCGTCCGCCGGCGCGGAGATGGTCCGGCGACTCGGCCAGGAGGCGGCGGTGGAAGTCGAGGCCGTCCGGCCCGCCATCCAGGGCGTTTTTTGGCTCGTAGTCCCGGACATTCCGGTCGAGGCGCGCCAGCTCGCCGGTGGGGATGTAGGGGGGATTTGCGGTGATCAGGTCGAAGGGCGCCTCGCCCGCCAGCGGCTGGAAGAGGTCGCCCGTCCGGATGTCGAGTTGCTCGGCGGCACCGAGCCGTCGGGCGTTGTCGCGTGCGACCTCGACGGCGGCCTCGCTGATGTCGGTGGCGAGGACGCGGGCGCCGGGGAGGTGCTTTGCCAGCGCGACGGCGATGGCGCCGCTGCCGGTGCAGAGATCGGCGATGCGCAGGGTCTGCTCGGTTCCGGTGTCGGAGGCAAGCTTCAAGTGGCGCAGGACGGCCTCGACGAGCGTCTCGGTGTCAGGCCTCGGGATCAGCACCGCCGGGGAGACGCGAAACTCCAGCCCGAAGAAATGGGCGACTCCCGTCAGGTATTGCACCGGTTCGTGCTCGCCGGCCCGGCGAACGAGGTCGCGGAAATGCGCCAGGTCGTCCGGGTCGAGCTCGCGGTCGTGGTTGACGTAAAGCTGGATGCGCGGCATCCGGAGCACGTGGGCCAGCAGCATCTCGGCGGCAAGGCGCGGCGAGTCGATGCTTTTGCGCGTGAAGAAGCTGCTCGTCCAATCGATCAACCGCCGGACCGTCCAGGACTCCTGCTGCGAGCGATCCGTCGCCATGCCGGGAGTTTATGCGTTCCGGGCTCGGCTCATTTGAGTGCGGGTTCCGTGGTGGCATGCGCGGGCGTGCATCCGCGGCCGGGATGAGTACCATGGGCCCTTCGCGTGGAGCCACTTGGAACAAAAATCCGTCGGAAGCGCAAGGAGCTGGGCCTGACGCTGGACGAGCTGGCGGGGCGGACGCAGGTGAGCAAGCCCTACCTCTCGCTCATCGAGACGGGCCGTGTCGCCAATCCGCCCAGCGACGAGAAGCTTCGCCGGCTGGAGCATGCGCTGGGTTTCGCTCCGAGCGAGCTGGTCTCGCAGGCGCATCTCCAGCGCACGCCACGCGACGTGCGCGCGATGCTCGCCAAGCTGCTCTCCAGGGCGGGCGCGCGGGCGGAGGTCCTGCCTTCGGGCGAGGGAGAGGAAGACGGCTCCGGCCTCGACCTGGACCTGGCCTACGCCAACGGGGTGCTCCAGGATCTCGTGGAGCGACGCACCGGGAACGTCGAGCCGATCCGCGCCAACGCCGTCCCCGTCATTAACCGCATCAGCGCCGGCTACCCGCAGGATTTCACCGACCTCGGCTACCCGCCGCGGCACGCCGACAGCTACGTCGGCTGCCCGGACCTCGACGACCCGGACGCCTTCGCCGCACGCGTGCACGGCGACTCGATGAGCCCGAAGTATCGCGAGGGGGACATCGTCATCTTCAGCCCCGCCGCCAATCCGCGCGACGGGGACGACTGCTTCGTCCGCTTCGAGGACGGGCACACCACCTTCAAGCGCGCCTTCTTCGAGGAGAGCGAGACGGGCGCCGGCGTCATCCGCCTCCAGCCGCGCAACGAGCGGTACCGCCCGCAGGTCGTGCCGGCGGAGCAGGTCAGCGGGCTGTACCGGGCCGTCTATCGCTACCAGCGCGTCGACGAGTGAGCGCGGCGACGCACTTCATTCCGCTGTGGCCATACCCCACGGGCCAAGGCCGATAACCGCTGGTTGAGCCTCGTGCTTTGCCTGGCGGGGCGCGCAGTTCAGCGAGCGAGCATCCTGACTCAGGCGTTGAGCACCCTTGCCCAAGCGATGAGCATCCTGACTCAGTCGTTGAGCATCCTTGCTCAGTCGCTGAGCATCCTTGCTCAAGAGCTGAGCAAGGATGCTCGTTGACTGAGTTCGCATCTCGGCGCGCCGACGCCGCGGGCCGGTAAACGCGCCGACTGCGCACCAGTGCTGGCAGGGCCGTTCATACCGGACTTGCCTCGGGCCGGGAAACGTGGAGGGGTCGAGACAGGGCCGGGCTAAGCCTTTCTCCTGAGCGTGCCGAGCATGATCCCGCCGTCGAGCGAGCCGTCGTCCTTGCGTGTCAGGACGGTGGTGTCGCTGCCCATCTTCAGCAGGATCCGGTCGCCGTCCTGCTCCCACTCGCCGGCGTTGGTGCCGAGGTCGCCGAGGCTGACGAACGCCTTGCCGTCGCTGCGCAGCTCGATGGTGACGGCGTCCTCGGAGTCGGCGTAGGTTCCGGCGACGCTGTTGCACATGCAGCCCGGAAGCAGCAGGCAGGCGCACGTCATCACGACGGCGACGAGCCGGCGGAATGCGATAAGGGTCACGGGACCCTCCTTTTGAGAAACCATCACCTCGCCCCGCGAATCACGGGACCAGCACGATGCTCCGCCAACGTGAATGTACCGATGCTGTCAAGCGAAATCGCCGGCTGGTTCGCCGCATACCCCTTTGCCGCTGATGCGCGGGGGGCTTGCGGCTAAGCTATGCATTCCCCGCACGCCGCCGCGGCGGCCGGATGTCCGAACGCAGGGCAAGGGAGGCTGATTGATCGGAATCGCACTGGCCGCAATCCTCGTTCTTGGCGTCGGCGCGCAATGGCTGGCGTGGCGCCTGCGCGTGCCGTCGATCCTCCTGCTGCTCCTGACGGGGTTCCTGGCGGGGCCAGTGGCCTTGTGGGTGTGCCTTCACGTGCTGGGGCTTCCGCCGGAGCGGGCGGTTTTCCTAGATCCGGAAGGGATCATCCCGAGTCCGCTGCTGCTGAGCGTGGTGTCGATGGCGGTGGGGGTGATCCTGTTCGAGGGGGGGCTGACGCTCAACTTCGCGGAGATCCGGACGGTTCGGCGGGCGGTGATGAGCCTGGTCACGGTGGGTGCGCTGGTGACGTGGGTGATCGGCCTGCTCGCGGCGCGGTTCATCCTGGGGCTGCCGTGGGCGGTCGCGACGCTGCTGGGCGCGATCCTGACAGTGACGGGCCCGACGGTGATCGGCCCGCTGCTGCGCTTCGTGCGCCCGACGGGGACGGTCGGAAAGGTGCTGAAGTGGGAGGGGATCGTCATCGACCCGATCGGCGCGCTCCTGGCGGTGCTGGTCTTCGAGGCGATCGTCTCCGGCCACGAACTGGCCGACTTCGAGTCGGGCCTGTCGGCGGTGTGGGCCTTTGCGTGGGGCGCCGTCAAGGCGAGCATGGTGGGCAGCGCGATGGGCCTTGCGGCGGCGGCGGGCATGGTGGTGATGCTGCGGCGTTTCCTGATCCCGGATCATCTCCAGGTGCCGGTGGCGCTGGCGTTCGTGGTGGCGGCCTTCACGGCGAGCAACGCGCTGATTCCGGAGTCGGGCCTGTTCGCGACGACGATCATGGGGATCGCGCTGGCGAACCAGTCGAAGGTGCGCATGGCGCACATCCTGGAGTTCAAGGAGACCCTGGTCCTGCTGCTGGTGGCGCTGCTGTTCATCGTGCTCTCGGCACGGCTCCAGCTCGACCAGCTTGCGCAGATCAGCCCGCTGCGCGCCATCGGGTTCATGCTGATCCTCGTGGTGGCGCGCGTGGTGGGGGTGTTCGCGAGCACGGTCAATACGAAGCTCAGCCCGCGGGAGAAGTTCTTCCTCTCCTGGATGGCGCCGCGCGGCATCGTGGCCGCGCTCGTCGCCAGCGTCTTCGGCCTGGCCCTATCCCAGCAGGATCCGCCGATCGACGGGGCGGAACTGCTCACGCCCTACGTCTTCCTCACGATCGTCTTCACGGTGACGGCTTACGGTCTTCCGGCCATGTACGTGGCGCAGCGGCTGGGCGTGGCCAACCCGCTGAACGCCGGCTTCATCGTCGCCGGCGCGACGCCGCTGGGGCGCGAGATCGCCCGCGCGCTCAACGACGAGAAGATCGAGGTGCTGCTGGTCGACACGAACTACGCCAACCTCCAGCCGGCGCGGCAGGCGGGCGTGCAGGTCATGGTGGGCAACATCCTGAGCATGCAGGTGATGGAGCGCCTCCAGCTCAGCGGCATCGGGCGGCTGCTGGCCCTGACGCCGAACGACGAGGTCAACAGCCTCGCCGCCGTCCACTTCGCGAGGCACTTCGGGCGCAGCAATGTCTACCAGCTCGCCTCGAGTTCCGATCGCGGGCATCGCAAGCCGGAGAAGGAGCCGGCGAAGAGGAAGAAGACGGAGGTCGTCGAGGAGATCAAGGGGCGCACCCTCTTCGCAAGAGGCCTGACGCACGAGGAACTCGAGGAGCGGCTGGCCTCGGGCGCGCAGCTCCGCAGGACGAAGCTCACGCGCGAGTTCAGCTACGACGACTGGCGCCAGCGTCACGGCGAGCGCGCCGTGCCACTGTTCCTCATCGAGGACAACGGCTCGCTCCAGGTTTTCACGGCGGATCGCGCGCTGACGCCGAAGCCGGGGCAGACGATCATCGCCCTCACACCCCTGCGCTCCACGACGTCGGAGGCCCCGGCGCCGCCCGAGGCGGCGGAGTCGAGTCCCCCCGAAGCGAGTGGAGCGGGCGTCCCCGGCAGCTCCACCAGCCTGGACAGCGCCGCCGACGCGCGCGAGCCGGTGGGGGCGCCCGAAAGCTGAACGCGATCACCGGAGACTGCACCGATGCCCAAGCTCACCGTCGAAGGCCGAGGCTCCTTTGAAGTTCCCGCGGGCAAGCGGCTCGTTCTGGCGCTGGAGGACGAGGCGGGGCTCGACCAGCTCCACGCCTGCGGCGGAAACGCCAAATGCACGACGTGCCGCGTGACGGTCGTCGAAGGCGCGGCCAGCCCGATGACGGCGGCGGAGCGCGACGTGCTGCGCGCCCGCGAGCTCTCCGACGAGCCGGGCATTCGCCTGAGCTGCCAGATGACGATGGAGGGGGATCTCGCGGTGAAGGCCGAGTCGCTCCTCTCCCGGAGCGACCGGAAGGACGCGGGCAAGCGCCCGGCGGACTTCATCGAGCCGCCGCCCGTCTTCGTGCAGGGGCCGGACTACGCCGGGCAGGAAGCGCCCGACGAGCGCGTCTGAGGCTTTTCTCACCTTCACCGCGCAGAGGGGCTTGCCGTAGCCTCGGGCGATGCAAGCGGTCATCGGTTCCGAGCGTCTCCTTCGTCACATCGCCGCCGCGGGCCTCGCGGGGCTCGTCATGGTCTCCGGCTGCCAGTCGGGCTCCTCCAACGCGCAGACGGAGGAGGATGCCGCGCTCCTGAACGACCCCGTCAACCTGCGCGCGGGCATTCCCCCGTCGGCCCAGCAGGTGGCGCAGGGGACGGGCTCGCTGGAGTTCGAAGCCTCCAGCATGGGCCAGCTCTATCTCTACGACCTGGATGCCAACCGCCTGATCGGGACATTCTTCCTTCGCCCCGGGCAGTCGTTCGTCGTCGGCTCGTCCGGGCGCGCGACGATCGACGGCAACGAGGTGCGCGTCGACGCGCGCCTCTTTCCCGCGCGCAGCTACATCGGCTACTTCGTCGCCGGCGCCGGGCCGGCCGCCCAGCAGGACGGGCAGCAGACTTACCAGATCATCCCGAACCCGCCCGCCGGCGGGCAGCCCTGAGCCCGGACGTGCCGCCTCTAGCGCGCCGGGCGCGTGGCGGCGGATTGCGCGTTCAGCGCGCGCATGATCTCATTGAACTCCTCCAGCGGCACGGCCAGCGCCACGTCGCGCCCCTCGGCGACGTGCTCGAGCGCCAGTTGCTTCCGCTCGGCGGGCGTGTGCCAGCCGATGATGATCATCGTGCGCCCGAGCTGATCGTTGGGCAGGTTGCCCAGGGCCTTGGCGTCGGGATGGCGCTCCGGATCGCTGCGGCGGAAGTAGCGGGCCTCGCTGATCACGGGCCAGCCGGCCCAGTGGGCCTGCCCGGGACGGGCTTCGACGTAGACCTCGTGCCCGAGGCTCTTCACCAGCCGCATGGCCGCCGCCGTCGGGCTGTCGGCTTCGGCGGGGCCGGAGGCGTCGAAGCCGATGTCCATGCCGACATCCAGCGCCGGCCGGCACGAGGCCCAGAAGCGTGCCAGCCACTGCCCGGTGCGGCCGGGCGCCTCGAGCGACGAGAAGTCGGCGTCGCCCCGGATGCTCCCGAAATAGCAGATGACCTGCACGTCCGGGTTGTCGCGCATCCAGGCGCGCCACGCCTGCTCGAACCCGCGGCGCAGCCAGGGGAGGGGGGGATGCACGCCGACGACGCCCTGCTCGGCGTGCAGCGCCTGGTCGAACTGCATCGACTCGTTCGCGAGCGTGCCGAAGGGGTTGTGGAGCACGATGCGCGGGCGGACGCCTTGGGCGCGCATGGCCCGCACCGCCGGATCGACGACGCGCTCGATGAAGCCGCGCCAGCCGAACTGGTCGATGCGCCAGCCGACCTGCCGTCGGGCCTGGTCGCGGCTCGATCCGCCGATCGTGATCCATGAGACGACGTCGTCGCGCGCGGGGGCGGCGCCGGCCTGGCGCGGCTGGGCGCCCGCCTGCTGCTGCGCCTGCCCCGAGGCAGATGCGAGGAGGGCCGTCACGAGCAGCAGCGGGGTGATGAACAGGAATCGGCGCATGCTCATGCTACGGGCTGGGGCTCTGCGGCCGGCGCCGCCTGCTCGCCGATCGCCATGCCGCACTCGGGGCAGCGATCGCCGGTGAACATCAGCAGGGAGTACTCGCAGCCGGCGCAACGCGGGGCGTGGAAGCCGAGGTTCATCCGCAGGCCGCACCCGCCGCAACGCGCGGCGCCGCGCCAGCCGTCGAGCGGGACCTTCTGCTTGTGGCGGCAGAGGGGGCAGATGATGGTCGCCTCCTCGAGGTGGATGTCGGCGATCTCCGGCATCTCCGGCTTGCGCGTGAGGCGCGCGACGACGAGCATGGCCAGCGTGCCGCAGCCGGCGAGAACGGCGGCGGCGCCTGCCAGGCGCAGGGCCAGCTCGTGCTCCACGGCGCTGCTGTCGTAGATGTCCCAGAGCCGGGCGGCGGCGTCTGCGATGACGACGCCGCCGGTGAGCGCGCCGGCGGCGATCGTGCCGAGCACGAGCCAGCGCTGCGAGGCGGGGATGGGAACGTGCAGCAGGACGTTCGCGTGCGCCACGACGCAGGCGGCGGCGATGAGCATGACCACCACGTGCCCCTCGCCGTGGATGTCGCCGAGGATGGCCCAGGTCACGATCGCGAAGGCGCCCGCGGCGCAGGCGACGCCGGCCCAGCGCCAGTGTTGGCGATCGCCGGTGCCGGCGCCGACGAGGGCGAGCACGGCGAGCGGTCCAATGCCCGCGAGGGCGCTGGCGATCTTGTAGTAGTCCCACATTTGCGGCAGGAGCGCGCCGCGCTGGGCCTCGGTCCAGGCTGCGACGGTCAGCAGGCAGAACGCTCCCGCCGCGAGCGCGACGCCCGTCCACCCGGCGACGCGCCCGACGGCGGTCTGGCTCATCCAGAGGAAGATCATCGCGGGGATCGTGCAGAGGAGGAGGAACCACGCCTCCAGCACGATGAATTCTTCGAAGTCGAACCGGCCGGCGAAGAATGGCCTGGCGACACGCCAGATGAGGGCGAGGATGGCCACGTACTCGATGACGACGGCAGCCATGCCCAGCAGGCCGGCGCGTCTGCCGTTGGGGCGGTCGGCGAGGACGGAGCAGATGAGCATGACGCCGGCGCAGAGGGCCGTCCACATGGTGGTGGCGGCGATGCGCCAAGCGGACTCCATCTCCGCGAGCAGGACGCCGGCGGCGCCGAAGAGGGCGGACAGGCCCAGCGACCAGAGCAGCACCCGCAGCAGCACCTTTCTCAGGGTCACGGTCGCCTTTCGTCGGGACGGGGCCATTGCAGCAGATCCCGGCCGCACCCTCAAATGCGGCGGGCGCAGGAACGGCAGGCTCCCTCGGAGTCCCGAAACGAAGGGGTGCGGCGCCTGTGCACCGGTGCACAGGAACGCTGCACCGGTGCACAAAGGCTCTGCACCGGTGCACAAGGGCTACGCACCGATGCACAGGGGCTCTGCACTGGTGCCCGGGGACACTGCACTGGTGCACGGAAGCTCTGCACCGGTGCACAGGAGCCCTGCACTGATGCACAGGGGCTGTGCACTGATGCACAGGGACGCTGCACCGGTGCACAGGTGCTCTGCACCGATGCACAGTGGGTCTGCACTGGTGCAATCGCGCCGGCAGGGCCGGCGCGGGGGCCGGGGCGGGGGCTCGGGGCGGGCCAGCCAGCCCGGC
>JAEZED010000013.1 GCA_023417885.1 Planctomycetota bacterium | reverse complement strand
CTCCCAGATCGTGCGCAGGGCGAGGTTGAGCTGCTGCTCGGTGAGGGTGGTGTCGGCGGGGAAGTCGTCGACGCCCGGGGCGAAGCGATGGCTCTGGATCGAGGGGATGATGCCGCGCATGCTGCGCGGTGTGTCGGCGTTCCCGCCCGGCGTGGTCTCGTCGGCGGCGCCGTTGATCACGCTGTTCTCCAGGTCGCGCAGCAGCTCGCGCAGGCGCATCGCCTTCTGGTAGTCCATCTCGTCCTTCACGCCGAGCTGATTGACCGCCAGCTCGCTGCCGGAGACCTCCACGGTCGCGGCGAAGATCTGCGTGACGTTGCTCACGCGCGTCCGCGTCGTGAATCGCGACACGTCCGCGTCGGCTCCCTCGATCGTCGGGTTGCCGATGATCGTGACGATGTCGCCAGCCGCGGGGTCGGAACCCTCGGCCGTTCCCCCGAAGCCGCGGGTGACCTGGAGCTCGGTGCCGGAGATCGCGTCGATGCGCATCACCTCCGTGGAAGTGCCGACGCGGATGTGATCGTTCACGCGAAACGGGGAGCCGTCCTCCACGTTCAGGGAGTCCGGGTCGGCGTAGCTCTCGACGATGCCGGTGTGCGGAAGCGGCGCGTCCTCGAGCCACTCGTGGATGACCGATCGCGCCGGCCGCGACGGGTCGCCAAGCAGGTCCAGCAGCGGCGTCTCGGTGGCGGCGGCGATGGCAACGAGATCGGCGACATCCTCGGCGATCTCGGGAAGCGTGGTGCCGGCGGAGTAGGTGGCTTTTCCGGTGAAGGGCATGGGTGGTTCCTTGGATTTGGGAGTGAGGAGTTGGGAGTTGGGGGTCAGGGGTTACGTGTGGGGCGGTGGAGGAAGCGCCGCAGCGCGAGGTATTCCAGCAGTTGCTGCCGCGTCGGCCGGTGTGCGATGGCACAGGCGAGCTCGATCAGGCGGCGGCGTGGGAGCGGGCCGGGCACCGGCATCGGCGGGCGGGCGGCGCGAGGGGGTGAAGTGATCGGTTTCATGGTGCTCGGGTTGATGGGTGTCATCGGGTTGGCGTCTCGCCTCCCGGGGTGGTCGGCGCCTCGCGGGGCGGCCGGGTGTGTGCAGGGGGCGCGAGGGACACGGGACGGGAGCGGCTTTGTGGAGGGGTCTTCGCCCGGCCGCGTTGGGCCGCTTCGGCGTCTCTTGAGCAAGCTCGCTCCCGATCCCGCGCCCAGGTCTGCATGCGGTTTGTTGTTCAGCGGTTCAGTACCCCAGCTCGCGCCGCACCGTCTCGGGCGCGATGCCCAGGGCCTGCTTCATCCGCGCCTGCTCCAGGAGCTCGGTCGTGTTGGGGGGGATCGGGGGGGGCCAGGTGATGCGCACGCGACGCTCGCTCGGCGCCGTCTCCAGCACGCCGGCGGCGTCGAGCCACGTCAGCGCCAACTCGCAGATCCGCTCGATCGCGGCTCCGTAGTTCGAGCGCTTCCGCTCCGTGCGCGCCAGCAGCGACTGGAACGTCAGCCGAAGCGCCGCGGCGCTCGTCAGGTTGCCGACGCGGTTGCGGATCGCCCCCGACGCCACCGGGTTCACCCCGCTGGTCTTGTCCATCGCCTCGCGGATTTCGCGGATCGCCGCTTCCTCGCTGGGCGCGCTGGCGTCGCCGCCGAACTCCGTCACGCGCGCATCGAGGTTGTCCGTGCTCCACATGCGCCCGGGCTGCACCGGCTCGTCGCCGAACCCCTCGATCCCGTTGCCCAGGTACATCTTCATGCTCTGGAGCGCCACGCGGTTGGCACGATCCGACAGCCGCGTGTTCAGTTCGTCCTGGAGCGGGATCAGCGGCTCGACGTCGCTGCCCCCCTCGTATTCGAACGGCCGCGCCAGGTTCTGCACGTGCACCAGCGGCACGACCCCCAGCGGGTTCTGCCCCGCATCGACGAGCCGCTCCTCGTGGTAGACCTGCCACGCGCGCGGCGTGATGATCTCCACCACCGTGATCCCTTCGTCCACGTCCGTCGCTCCGCTGACCGGCGCCAGCAGGCGGCGCAGCCAGCCGCGATCGTCCGACTCCGCCGGGCCGCGATCGCCCGCCTCGGGGCCGCGCGGCAGCCGGTAGACCTGCGCATAGCCTCGGATCTCCGTGACGTCGCGCGGCGCCAGCAGCGGCAGGGCGCGTGCCGGCTCGACCAGCTCCAGGTGAATCAGCGAGGCCAGCACCTCCGCGGGTGCGGCGTCCGACGGGGTTTCTGCCGTCGTGCCGCCGAGGGTGCTGGTGTTGCAGGCGGCCGGCGCCACGGGCTCGTCGTCCGTGCCTTTCCCCAGGAGCCGCTCGAGGCGGTCGGCGTCGAGCTTCACGAGCACATCGACACTGCCGTAGACCGCGCCGATCAGCGACATGCGCTGGAGGAACGCGAGTCCGCCGTGGTTGGCCAGGATCTGCCGCAGCAGCTCGCCGAGGTACGCCGCCCGCGCCTGGTCCGGCGCAGCGGAGTCGAGGACGATGCTGCGCCCGAAGAGGAAGTCGACGTTGGTGTCGATGCGCCAGCCGATGTCGTTCTCGATGACGACTTCCTTGCGCGCGATGTCGAGGGAGGCCTCCTGGAAGGGCTCCTCGCCCGCCGCCTCGCCGGTGATGCGCGGGGGGAGGCCCCACTCCTGCGCCTGGCGATAGGGGCGCTCGCTGCCGGTGTAGTCGCTTCCGGCAGGGGCGGGCCAGAGGCGCATCGGGTTTCGGTAGTAGGCCCAGAGCCGCCGGTAGCCCGCCGCGCGGACATGCAGCAGGTCATCCACCGCCTCCCGGAAGGCCCGCAGCGCGGGTCCGGAATCTGCGAGCATCGGATGATCCGCATGGAGCCGTGAAAGCTGGTAGCTCATGCACAGGCTGGCCGCGGTGCGCCGCCGGCGCGCCGCGCGCGCACCACGCGCGCGAAATCCTCTCGCCGCGCACGCGAAAGGCCATGCAGAACCGGCCTGCATGGCCTTCAAAATCTTTCAGATTTCTCCTCCGAAGCCATAACGCGCGGTGCGCGTTTGGCGCTTGTCATTCGTCAGTGGTCATTGGTCATTGGTCACTTGTCATTTGTCGCTGGTCACTGGTCAATGCCGTCTCCGCATGTTCCGGCGATGCCACCGGCAGGGACGACGGACGACAAGTAACAAGGACAAGGGACGAATGACAAAGGACAAAGGACAAAGGACAAAGGACAAAGGACAAAAGACAAAGGTCAAACCAACAACTCCCCCCGGATCACCGAGCGCGCCTGGCCGGTGAGAAAAACGCGATCCCCCTCCACCCGCACCTTGATCGTCCCGCCGCGCCGGCTGGCCTGGTGGCAGGCCAGCGTCTCCTTGCCCAGCGTCCGCGTGAAGTAGGGGCCGATCGCGCAGTGGGCGCTGCCCGTCACCGGATCCTCCGCGATCCCGTATGCCGGGTAGAAGCAGCGGCTGACGACGTCGAAGCCCCCCTCGCCACCGGCCGATGCCGAAACGATCACGCCGCGCGCCGGGATCGCTGAGAGGGCGGCCATGTCCGGTCCCAGCCCGCGCACCCGGTCCGCGTCCGGCACCTCCACGAACCAGTCGAACTGGCTGCGCCCCACGAACCGCGCATCGGGCAGTCCCAGCGCCTCGAGCAGGCCCGGCGGGGCAGGCGCTTCCTGCGGCGGCGTCGCGGGGAAGTCGAGCGTGAAGCCGCCCCAGCGCGCATCGGGCGCCGCCCGCAACACCCCGCAGCGCGTGTCGAACAGGATCGGCGTGTGCAGGTTCACCTTGGCGGCGTCGTAGAGCACCTGCGCCGCCGCCAGCGTGGCGTGGCCGCAGAGATCCACCTCGCGCACCGGCGTGAACCAGCGCAGCCCGAAGCGGTTGACGCCGACGCGGTCGTCGAAGCCGACGAATGCGGTCTCCGAAAGGTTCATCTCCGCCGCGACCTGCTGCATGTAGGCGTCGGAGGCGGGCCCGTCCTCCGGCTCGAGCAGCACGACCGCCGCCGGGTTTCCCTGGAACGGCTGGTCGGTGAAGGCGTCGACGATGTAGATCGGTCGTGGCATTGGATGAAGGGCCTTGCGGGCTGCGCGAAGCGGCCTTGTTAGATCGGACGTTGAGGCCGGGGTCGCATCGACGGCCCGACGTCCGAGAATACCTGCCCGGTCAATAGCGGCTGACCCGCACCGGGCCCATCGCTTCCTCGTTCACGAAGTAGTACCGCAGGGCGTCGATCGGGTGGTCGTGGGTGCCGTCTTTCAGCGGTAGCTCCTCGCCGGCCCCCGGATAGCGGTAAGCCTCCAGCGCCGCGATCAGCTTCACGCAGCGCGGGGCGATGAAGAGGCGCGGCTCCCCGATCGCCGGCCGAAGCGCGCGGCGGACGCGCTCGATCCCCTCCACGATCCGGCTGGCGCGATGCCGCACCGCGTAGCCGGCACGCCGCAGAACCTGCACGTCGCTCGCCGACGTCTGCGCGCTGCGGCCGGCGCCGGCCGGGTCGCAGAAGATGCGCGTCGCCCGCGGCCAGGGGCGCCCGTCTATCTCCTGGATGTGCTGGTCCAGCGTCCACTCCGATCGCACGTGCTCGTCCACGACGTGCACGGCCCCGTCCGGCCTCGCCGCGACCCACAGGGCGACGAACGGGTTGGCGTACCCGAAGTCGATCGCGAGGCTCATCGTGTCGCACGCGCCCTCCCACTCCCGAACGTGCACCTGCGCGTCGAAGCCCGGGAAGACGCGCCCGCGCGTGCTCGGACGGCGGCACAACATCTCGCACTCCCACGTCTCCCGGCTCACGCGCGACTTCATCCGGATCGCGTCGTCGATCGCGATGAACCCCGCCGTCCGGCTCTTGGCGCGCCCCTGGCACTCGTCCCACAGCGCACACCCGTCGCAGGGCCGCTCCGCCGGGCAGGGGGCCAGCACATCGAGGAGGCACCACCGGAGCACCCGCGTCCCTGCGGCCTGCGCCTGATCGACGATCCGGCTCATCAGGCCATGCGGCATGTGCAGCGTCGAGAGCGCCTCCACCGCGCCGGCGATGATCGGCGCCGCGGGCGCACCGGATTGCTGCGCCGCGCTCTCCACGCGCCTCCGCCTGATGGAGCGCGTCGTGAGCTGCGCCGCCTCCCAGATCTCCGGCTTGAAGAGCTCCACCTCGTCGCATCGCAGCTTCTGAACGCGCAGGCCGCGAACCGCGCGCTGGCTCTGCGTCAGGACGGCAGCGCCGCTCCCGGTCGAGAGCCGGACGCGCCGCGTCCCGTCCGCGATCCGGCCGGCGAGCAGCTTCCGCGCCAGGCGATCCAGATCCGGAAGGAGGTAGTCCCACATCTTCATCGACTGCTCGAGGCTCCCGCCCAGGATCCGCACCGCGGCCGGCGGCTTGTGGAGCAGGTCCAGCAGCGTCGCCACGGCGGCCAGGCGCGTCTTGCCCCCGCCGCGCGGCGCCCAGACGACCAGGTCGCTCGCCGGCTCGAAATAGCTTCGGAGCAGGTAGTCGAAGGGGGCGTCGTGCGCGGCGCACATCGGATCGCGCGGCACGTCAAGCCCGGTGAAGAGCCTCACCCAGGCGTGCAGCTCATCCGGCGTGCGGCAGGGACGCAGGAGCGGGGCGGTTGCTTTCATCGTCGTTGCCTTTCATTCCAGAGTCCTCTTGCCTCACCCGAGCCGGCGAACCAGGTCCGCGACCTCGCCGGGGTTCACGTCCGGGTGAACGCCCGCCGACTCCGGCGCACGCGACGCCCGCTGCGCGGGGCGGCGGCGCGGCCGGCGCACGAGCTTCAGCAAATCGATCCACGCCCGGCGCCGGGCCGTCTCAGCGGCGCCCTCGGCGTCGAGCTCGAGCGCCAGTCGCTCGGCGGCGCGCGAGGTGGCCACTTCCAGGCAGAGCTCCCGGCCGTGGCGCACGCCGCGCAGCAGATCGCGCAACCGCCTCCTGAACGCGCGGTCGCCAAGCCACCGGGCCAGCCTGCTCGGCTCGACCCGGGAGGCACGCTCGCCGGTCTTGCGCCCGTTCTGCGTCTCCTCGTCGAGAGCGGCCAGGAACGCCGCCTGCTCTTCGGTGAGGGAGCGGGGGGATGATGTGTCGGCGGGGGATGATGGGTGTGACATCACCCTTCCGCCGGCGGTGCGCTGCCGCGGCCGCCGCGGCGCACCAGTGGCGACGGAAATGGCACGCCAGGCTCGCGATCGAGCCAGAAATAGGGTTTCCCACCCGGCGCGTCGTGAAAATTCATGCGCGCCCGGCGGAACATCGGGTGCGCCGCGGCCATCGCCGCCGTCGTCTCCACGAAGCGGGTCGGGCACCGCCGGCAGAGCGCCTCCACCAGCAGCCGCGCCAGCCCCAGCCCGCGGAACTGCGGATGCACGATCACCCGGCTGATCGTGCGCAAGTATCGGTTCGCGAAGCGGATCTGCCCCGCGTAGTCACGCCGGTCGAGCCCGAAGACCTCCCGCCGCGCGCGGTTGACCGCAGTCGGCCAGGAGAGCACGCCGACGCCCACCACGCGCTCCGCACGCCCATCGCCCGTCCAGGTGAAGCAGATCACGCCAGCCCAGGTCGCCGGCCGGCGCTGCCGGTAGTGAAAGCGCGCCAACTGGTCGTAATCCGCTGCATCGCCTGCCCGAAGCTGGAGACGGCCCGGGAGGAAGTCGGGCAGATTCTCCTCGCGATGCAGCCGCAGGGGCTCCAGGGCTGCTGCGGTCGCCGCATTTTCAACGGCGGGTTGTCCGACTGGTTCGGTGGGGGTTAAACTCATGCAAGTTTCCGTGTCGGCCTGGGCCTCATTGCGCTTGGCGGCGTATTCGCTGTTAGAAGGGACCATCGGCGGCACGGCATGGGGGCGGGTTCCGCGGTGCGGGTCGGTCGCTTCGGGCGAGCGCTGAAGAAGCCGGGGGTCTCGCCATCGATGCCTGCGGAGCCGGAAGCCGCCGGTTCGCGGGACATTGCGTATCTTGTGATTCGCTGCAGGCCGGTGCGTGTGTCTCTCGCTGAGGCACGTGATTTGACGCAGGTTGTTCAGGCATGAGTGCACCCGATCTTTCCAGCACACGAGCCCGCACCGCGTCCCTGGAGGACGGGGCCCCGCGCGCCGACGAATCCGGCACCGATCTCCACGGAAGCACCCTCCACGGAAGCGTCCACGGGCACTCCGCCTCCGAGCACCGCCCGCCGGAGCGCATCGCCCATTCGCCCGAGGCCGCCGAGGAGTCGCCGCGCCAGGCCCGGCGCAGCCAGCGCAGTGACGCCCGGGACGATCCGGGCACCGACCTCGAGTCGCCGGACGCCGAGGACGAGGAGGCCACCCCGGAAGAGGTCGCCGAGCATGCCCGCAAGTTCGAGAAGGAAACCGAGCGCTGGGCCCCGAAGAAGATCAGCGACGTCGCCGTCGATATCGAGAAGGTCTGCCGGGTCTGCGGGAAGAACCTCAAGGGGCACCGCCGGTACAAGGACGAGCGCGGGTACATCTGCCCGCAGTGCGACCGCGACGAGCGGGCGCGCCGGATTCCGTGTGCCGAGTGCGGCAAGCCCGTTCCGCCCGAGTCGCTGCGACCCTGGGGGCCGATCAGCATCTGCACGCGCTGCTGGGCCGACCACCAGAACGATCCGAAGCTCCGCGTCCGCCGCAAGGTGAGCTCCCGTCCGTGGGAGGAGCTGGAGAAGCGCACCGTGCTTGCCATCAGCGCGATCGTCCTCGCGGCGCTGCTGGTGCTCTGGATCATCCAGCTCTTCTCGTAGCCGCGACGACGCTCACTGTTCCGAAATCGCATCGCGCCTCCATGTCCGGCAGCAGTGCCGGCGACAGGTCGTCGTGACTTGTCGCCACCGCCGCCGAAAGGGGAAGGCCCACCCGCGCCAGGCGATCCACCGTCCGCCGAAGGCAGCGCGCCACGACCGCGGCGCTCACGCGGTCGAGCGTGGCGCAGAACTCATCGGCGCACAGCACGGCCGCGCGCCCGCGGCCCCGGGCATCCGGGCGCTGGCGCAACGCGCCGGCGAGGCACACCGCCAGCCCCAGGCCCC
>JAEZED010000183.1 GCA_023417885.1 Planctomycetota bacterium | reverse complement strand
GGCTCGAGCCGCCACGCCCCGTGGGGGAAGAAACTTCAGCCCGTGCGGCTTACATGCCGCCGCCCATGCCGCCGCCACCCATGCCGCTGTCGTCACGGCCCGGGTCGCGGTCGCGCTGCGGCTGGTCCATGCCGCGGTCCATGCCCGGGCGCTGCTGTCCGCCGACGCCGTAAATGGCGCTCAGCACCTCGTAGGCGACCTTGTGATGGACTTGCGACTTCTCGCTGGGCCACTGGTCGGCGCTCTGCGAGAGCCGATCCAGCCGCTGCGTGATGTCGCGGTAGATCTGCTCCGGCTGCCGGTCGTTGGGCACGTCGACCTTCCAGGCGCCCGGCATCTCGTTGACCAGCGAGATCTTGATCTCCTGGCCCTGTCCGGAACGACCCGCCATACCGGGACGCTCAGCCTGCGCCCGGGCGGCGGCGCGATCGCCCGCCTGGCCGGCCTGCTCGCCGATGCCCGCGCCGGAGCGCTGGCCAGGCTGCATGCCGCGCTGCTGCCCGCTCTGCGCCGGCAGCGTCACGATGGCGACCTGGCGACCTTCCTCGAGGTTGCCCTGGTCATTGACCGGATCCTCGCCGCCGGCCACGCGCGGCTGACCGGGAAGATTCCCGCGATCCATTCCGGGCGACGCCGGAACGGGCCAGTTCGAGGCCACGACCTCCGGGTCCTCGATCTCGCCCTGCCGGGCCGTGATGCCCGCCAGCGCGGTCTCGCCCTCGAAACTGAACTCTTCGCCGAACTTCTCCTGGTAGGCCTGGCGGAAGCGCTCGGCCGCCTGGTTCATCTCGGCGAACTCGCGGTTGTCACCCTCATCGAGCCACTCGCCGATCCGGTTGCGGTCCTGATCGACCAGGCGCTCGACCAGGTCGTCGAAGCCATCGTCGGTGACGGCGGCGCCGGCGATGTCGCCGATCACGCCGCGGACGTCGTCGGCGTCAGCCGGCTCTTCCGACCAGCGGATGCCGCGCGGCAGGTCGGCACTCTGACCCGGACGCTGACGCTGGGCCTGGTCCTGCTGGTCCTGTCCGGCCATTCCGCCGGCCCGATCCTGCGCGAACGTGGGAACACCGGCGATGCAGGCGCCGGCAACGGCGACGGCGGCAAGCTTCAGGGCGCGCCGTGTAATGAGAGGTTGCGACATGGGTTCTCCTTCCAGAGAGGTGAAAACGGTTCGATTCATGCAAAACTTGTGTGCGGGGATCGGGAGCAGCCCCGGCCCGTTGCGGACCCGGTTCGCCCGGCGGCAACACCGCCAGCGCGCTCCCTGCTCTGCCCGTGGCACGCCCGCGTCGGAGTGCCGATCATGGGCGCACCATTGCTCCCACAACCCCCGTCCGCCGGAAGAGCCGCGAACGTTGTGCCAAAGCCGTTTGCATGGCACGGCACGCGCTACGGCGACGTTGCAATTCCGCGAGGCCGCGACGACTCGTCGTGCCGCGACGGGGCGCGTGCGATCCTGTCGCATCGCGCGGGCGTAGTACACTTCTCTCACGGACGGGACATGAGCAGCAGCAACGATCCCATCACGCCCGACCCCGCGCCGGAGCGGCCCCAGGGGGACGAGGTCGGCCTCGGCGCCACCGACGACCGCGCCGGGCACTCGTCGGTCGACCCCACCGGGCCGGGACCGGTCGCGGCGCCCGGCGTCGCCACCACGCTCTCCTCCCCCATCCCTCCAAATGAGACGCGCCAGGAACGCCAGCGCCGCCTCAACGAGAAGGCAAAGCGACTCCCGAAGGAGGCGGGCGTCTACCTGATGAAGGACGCCCGCGGCCGCGTGATCTACGTCGGCAAGTCCGCCAGCCTGCGCGACCGCGTGGGGAGCTACTTCCAGCCGGCGAGCAGGCTGGAGTTCAAGAAGAGCGGCCTGCTCGACGAGGTGGTCGATTTCGAGACGCTCGGCACCGACACCGAGGTCGAGGCCCTGCTCGTCGAGAACCGGCTGATCAAGGACATCCAGCCGAAGTACAACGCCCGCCTGCTTGACGACAAGACCTTCCCCTACCTCGTCGTCTCGATGGGCGACGACTTCCCGGGCGTCTACATCACGCGCGAGCCCGCCGAGTATCGCGGGGCGCGCATCTACGGGCCGTTCACCAGCGTCGCCGCCCTGCGCGAGGCGATCAGCCACCTCCAGAAGGCGTTCAAGTTTCGGACCTGCCACCTCGACATCGGCGCCGACGACCATCGCCGCCGCTTCTTCCGACCCTGCATCCTCCACGCAATCGACCAGTGCAGCGCCCCCTGCGCCGACCGGATCGGGCGCGACCCCTACCGCGAGGACATCCGCCGGCTCCTGCGCTTCCTCGATGGCGATCGCTCGAAGATGATCGCGGAGCTTCAGAAGGAGATGCAGGAGGCGTCGGCGAACCTCCAGTTCGAGCGGGCAGCGAAGGTGCGCGACGAGATCAAGGCGCTCCAGGCCCTCTCCAAGCGCGCCGACAAGGGTGAGGCGGAGTTCTGGCAGCCCGAGGCATTCGTCGTCGATCCCAAGCAGGGCGTCGAAGCCCTCCAGAAGGCCCTGGGCCTCCCCGAGGCGCCGCGCATCATCGAGGGGTTCGACATCGCCCACCTGCACGGCGGGGAGATGGTCGGCAGCAAGGTCTGCTTCATCGACGGCGTCCCCTTCAAGGACAGCTACCGGCGATACAAGATCCGGCACCGCCAGGGAAACAACGACTTCCTGTCACTCCAGGAGGTCGTCAGCCGGCGCTACCGCGAGGCGGGCGAGGGGAACGAGCTCTACCCCGACCTGATCATGATCGACGGCGGCGTCGGGCAGCTCAACAGCGTGATGCAGGTCTTCGCGCAGATGGCGGTGAAGCCGCCGGGCGTGATCGCGCTCTCGAAGCAGGAGGAGCTGATCCACGTTCCGGGTCGCGACGAGCCGATCCGCCTGCGCCGGCAGCACCTGGGGCTGAAGCTGCTCCAGTACGTGCGGGACGAGGCGCACCGCTTCGCGCAGCACTACCACCACATCCTGCGCCGCAAGAGCCAGTTCGAGGAGGGCATCGCCACCGGCCGGCGCCCGCCACGAGCGAAGAAGCCGTCCCGCCCAAAGCAATCGCTGACTGCCCCCGAAGAGATGCCCCTCTCCACGCACGTGAAGCTCCCCATCCTCAATCCGCCCAAGGAGGAGGGGACGTAGAAGGCTTCAGGTCAGCCGCGGATCCGAGGGAACCGCTTCGACACGTGATCGGCCATTGAACCGCGATTCCATCAGGGAAAGCCGGCGCGGCAGGTCGTCCGGGAATTGGGGCCTTTGCGAGCCGTGAGCGTCGGTTCGCGGCCGTCGGTCGGTGAGCAAAGCCTTTCAGGCATGGCGTCAGCCGCTCCGCGACGCGCGCCGCGGTTTGTGCGCGTCGTGTCACGGTCATCGGGGCGCGCG
>JAEZED010000174.1 GCA_023417885.1 Planctomycetota bacterium | reverse complement strand
CGCGTGCTGGCCCCTTCGTCGCTTCGTCGCTCCGTCGCTTCGTCGCTTTGAACTCATTGCACCATCCCCTTCGTCAGGCGCATAAAGGCCGTTTCGAGGTTCACTTCCTCCTCGCGCAGGAGGGTGAGCTTGTAGCCGCCCTGCACGAGCCGGGCGGGGACGAAGCTGTAATCCTTCAGGCCGTCGCGCAGGTGCACCTCCAGGAACTCTCCCTTGTTCTGCACCTCGATGATGTTCGGGTCCTCGGCCAGGACGGCGGCGGCGCTGGTGACGTTGCTGGCGACGCCGACGTGCACGACGGTGCCGCGCCGGGCCTTGCGGACGATGTCGGTCCAGGGGCCGGCGTAGATCAGCTCCCCCTGCTCGATGATGCCGACCGTGTTGCAGAGGTCCTGGAGCTCCGGAAGGATGTGGGAGCTGATGACGATCGTCTTCCCCATGCCGCGGAGCGTCTTCAGCAGTTCGCGCAGCTCGATGCGGGCGCGCGGGTCGAGGTTGCCCGCCGGCTCGTCGAGGAGAAGCACCTTCGGGTCGTGCAGGAGCACGCGGGCGATGCTCAGGCGCTGCTTCATGCCGCGGGAGAGCCCGTCCACCGGGGCGTCGTACTTGTAAGCCAGGTCCGTCAGCTCCAGCACGTCGCCGACGACGCGCACGCGGTCGCTGCCGTTGATGTTGTACGCGGCGGCGAAGAACTCGAGGTATTCCTGGACGACCATGTCCTCGTACGCGCCGAAGTAGTCGGGCACGTACCCCATCAGCGGGCGGATCTGGCGCGACTGGTAGCCGACGACGTAGTTACAGACGCGCGCCTCGCCCCACGTGGGCTGGAGGAGGGTCGCCAGGATCTTGATGGTGGTCGTCTTGCCGGCGCCGTTGGGGCCGATGAATCCGAAGCAGTCCCCCTCCTGGATCTCCAGGTTCAGGTTCGACAGCGCCACGAGACTCCCGTAGCGCTTGGTGAGGTTCACGGTTTTGATGACCGGCTCGGGCATGGCTTGGGTCAGTTCGACAGGGGGATAAGAACGCGGCAGCACATCATTGGGGGCGATCCGGCCGGGCCAGATCCGGCGGGGCCGCGGCGTCGGCCTCCCCCCTGGGGTTGGTGGTGGGCGCATCTGGCGGCGCCTCGCCTTCGGGAGCCGGCGGCTGGCGCTCCATCTCCGCGACGGCGGAGCGGTCCAGCGGGACGACGATCTGGTAGATGGTGCGTCCGGCGCCCTCGACCGGGTCGCCATCCACCCGGAGGGGCACGGGCAGCGGCACCTCCTCCGCCTCGCCGATGACGACCATATTCCCCGCGAGGACGGCGGCCGAGACGTCCAACTCGCGCGCGCCGCGCCGGAGGAGGATGGTCGCGTCTCCCCCGCCGCCGATGTCGCGCTGGCGCATCGGGGGAAGCAGGCTGAAGAGGCTGAGCATGGCCGGGGTGCGCCGCACCTCCTCCGACCAGTCATCCACCTGTGTGGAGGTCGTGCTCAGCATGCCGGAGCGCAGCCCGTCGTACCAGTAGGTCGCCCAGTTGAGGGCGAGTTCGCCGTAGACCGACTGCCGGCGCGTGGGGGCGCTTCCGGTGCCCTGGCCGACGATGCGCATCCGCGTGCCTTCGGGCGGGGCGATGAGCGTGTCCAGCCCCTCGATCGTCTGCCCCGCACCCCAGTTGGGGATGAAGACGACCATGATCACGTGGCCGTTGCCGCGCGGGTAGCGGAAGGCGACGTACACGTTCACCAGGTTGCGTCCGGTGACGTTCGTGAGCCGGCCGGTGCAGAACGTGCTGCCGGCGACGAGCCGCGGCGTGCCCTCGATGCCCAGCTCCATCGGGCCGATCCATTGCGCCTCGAGCTTCTTGAGCGTGCTGCGATACGGGATGTCGACCTGCGTCATCGATCCCTCGCCGCGAGCGTCGGCGGGCGGATCGAGGCTGACCACGTAGCTGATCGGGTTGCTGCGCCGGCCGCTGGCGCTGTGGTGATCCGGGTGGATGGCGAAGCCGGTGAGGATCGGCGGGACGCCGGCGATGCCCCCGTCCACCAGGAGGCGCTGCGTGCCGTCCTCGGGGATGTAGAGGCCCATCTCGGTGTGCACCGCCTGCGGCGCCACGGTGCCCTGGCGAGCGACGGAGACGTGCCGCAGGTCTGGCGCGCCGCGCAGAACCAGGCGCACGACGCCCAGCGTGACCAGCGTTGCGATCACCGCCGTCGCGCCGAAGAAGAACCAGCTCATCGGGGTGCGGCGCTTGGCGACGAGGTAGAAGTAGAGCCCCGGGCCCGCGACGAGCCAGTAGATGATGAAGAAGACCAGGGCGACCGTCACCAGCGCCACGCTCCGCCCTGCCAGGCGCGAGCCGGGGAGCAGGGCATAGCCGAGATCGCGCGCCTCGCGCGCTGCGTGCCGGGAAACCTCCTCCTCCCCCGGGTTGACCACCGGTTCGTCCCCCAGCCCGAGCAGCTGCCCCCACACGATGCTCCAGCCCGCCCCCTGTTGCGCGCTGCTCCGGACGACGCTGCTGTTGGACAGATCCAGCGCCAGCCACGTGACCGAGCCGAACCCTTCGGGCCGGCGAGCCATCAGGGGAACCGTCCCGCTCTGGGTCCCGCCGAGTTCCGCGGCTTGCTCGTAGGAGAACCAGTCCTCGACGATCGCGTCCGGCTTGGGGGCCCCCGCGATGTAGCGGAACGGCCCCGGGATGCTGAGCCACTGCTGGGGGTTGAGATTGCTGCGGTTGCGATGATTCGACACGATGCCCCACAGGGGTGACAGGTCCGGCAATTCGACCGCCCCAGTCGGCGTCACGGGGAGCAGGTCGAACAGCGGCTCCAACGACTGCCACTCGCTCCGCGCGGTCACCACGAGCTTCCCGCCGTTGCGGATCCACTGGCGAAGCGCCGTCATGCGTTCGCCACCCCCCTGGAGCAGCACGGCCGGGTCCGCGTCCTGCCAGACGATCGTGTCCACGCTGCCGTAGCCGATCCAGCGGTCGGGCAGGGCCGCCGGCGAGATGAGCACCGGCGCCAGCTCCTCGGTGATACCCACCGTCCGCGGCAGGCCGTCCTGGTCCACCCCGTACTCCGCCGCTCCGGGGAAGAAGCCCCCGGCATCGGACACGAGCAGGATCATCCGCTTGCCTCTGCCGCTCGCCCCGGGCATGACCGAGTTGACCATCAGCGGCACCGCAGGCACGCCCGACATCGAAAGCTGGGCCAGCTCGCGCCCCTCCTCGTCGGCCAGAACGACGCGCAGGCGCTCCAGGAGATCGCTGGCGCTCAGTCCGCCGTCCACCGGCTCGGGGCGGAAGTAGGTCCAGAACTCCTGGTTCGGAAGTCCGCCGGTGAGGGTGACGGACCGCTGGAAGACGACGTTGTCCCCGTCGAGATCGCGCTGATGCACGCGGATCTGGTAAATGCCCGTCTCACCGCCGGGCGGGCTGACGCTCACCCTCATCGGCACCCACGAGTCGAGGTGAAAATGTCCCTCGAACCCGATCGACACAACCCGCCCCCCTGCCGTGGCGGACGGCTGCCCCACCGGACGCGCCGACGCCGCATTCGACGCGAACACCCCCGGAAGCAGGATCACGGTCAGTACCAGCAGCCATCGCAGAAACGGCATCGTGACGGGCAAGGTAAACCTCAGGCGGTGGCAACGTCAAACCCGCGCCGCCGTCGGGCGACGCGCCTCCGTCCCTTCAGAACATGCCCCCGCCCTTCCGCGGTTGCGGCAGAGGCCCTTTTTGCCCATGGTCGCGGCTCGTTTCGGACGGCTCCCGAGGTATCTGCATTCGGCTCGCGGCAGGGCCCGGGATCGCACGAAGTCACCGGCATGCGGCGGGCGTCGCAGGTCGCGGCGCCGGGGCCGGCAAGAGCGCCGCGTGCGCGCCTGCGATTGCGCCGCATCATGGCGCGAGCGCACCGCATCATGCATTATTCATTTCGTCCCCTTCGGAGCGCCGGCTGACAGATACTTGCGACGGACGGCCGATTCAAGGTCCACCCCGCTGATGTTCGCCAGCGTGCAGAGCCAGGCCAGGACATCCGCGAACTCCTCGGCGACGTTTTCCTCGCCCGTGTCGCGGGCCAGCGCGCGGGCGAGCTCCCCCACTTCCTCGCTGAACCACATCCACGTCGCCGGCGTGCCGCGGGCCGGGTCCGTCGCGAAGTAGCGGTCGCGGATGTGCTGCTGAAACCCGGCGAGGGTCAGCGGGTCCACTGGTCTATCGTCCTGCATCCCTCACTTTAGACCCCCGCGCTCCGCCCAATCGCCGCCAGCAGCCGGCGGCCGGGCCAGCCTTCGGCGAGAGTCGGCCCCATGACCGCAACCGTCGCGCGCCTCGTGCTCGCCATGCTCCTGCTCCCCGCCACCGGGGCGGTCTTCATACTCTCGATGCTCGTTATCGTCGCGCGCAGCTCGGGCGGGCCGCCAACGGTGAGCCTGCTGCTGCTGCTCTGGACGATCATCTACACCTTCATCGGCGCCTACTGGCTGCTGCTCTGGCGTGGCGTCGTCCAGTGGACGCCCTGGCGTGTGCGGTGGACGATTCTTGCGACGGCCCTCTCCCTCGCCGCCGGCGCGGCGGTCGCCAGCGCCATCATGATCATCGGCCGAGGGCAGATTCCCGCCCCCTTCGCCCTGCTCGTCGGCGGCGGGCTCGTGCCGGTCGCCTGGTGCCTCGCCACGGTCTTCATCTGGCGCGAGACGGCGGAGGAGCGGACAAGGCGACTCTCGACCAGCGCGGCGGCGCCCATCGCCTGCCCGCTCTGCGGATACAGCCTAGCGGGGCTGCGCGAAGCCCGATGCCCGGAGTGCGGCAGCGAGTTCACGCTCGATCAGCTACTGGCGTTGCAGCAGGACCTGCGCACGGCGGCCGAGCCGTGAGGCCTGGATCGGTCATTCCACGAGCCGCATTTTCGGAGCACTCTCGGCCTCGATCTGCTGCTCAGCGAGGATGCTGCATGCGGTGAGCATGCGGAAGAGCAGCTCGTACCGGTGCGCATCCACGGTCCCGCCGGAACGGCGCTCGTGCAAGGCATCCATCGTTGGAACCAGCGCCTCGGGCCGCTCGCCCCCCGGGAACGGCGGGCACGCTCCCCTGGCACGAAGATCGCGGTCGACGTGTCGCTCCACCATCGCGCGCACGATCGCGACGAGCGCGTCGGCCGGATCCAGATCCTCCTCCTCGCAGAACCGGATGACGATCTCTTCCTCCGACTTGCCGTAGTAGGTTTCAGCCATGAAACCAGTGTAGAGCCCGCACCTGCCGCGTGACACCACCGCGAAGCCCGCAAGCCTGCTCAGTCGCCGCTCACCGCTCCACCGCCATGCCAGCGAGCACCGCGAGGCGACGCTCCTGCTTGGTGACGGTCTCGGTGTCTCCCATGGCCCGGGCGGCCTCGAGCAGGAGCGAGTGCGCGGCGCGGTCGTACGGGGCGATCTGCACCGCGTCGTATGCCAGGCCCTGCGCCCGCTCGGTCTCTCCCTTGTCGATCAGCAGCCGGGCGGCCGTCTTGGCGAAGCGGTTGTCGCGATCGGTGCGCTCGTGGAGCGCCAGCAGCATCTCCAGCGCGCGCGCCTCATCGCGCGTGCCCGAAGCCAGGTAGAGCCCGGCGAGGCGCCGCATCGGCTGCTCGTCCATCGGCCGCAGCTTCCGCGCCGCCTCGAACGACTCGACCGCCGCGGGAAGATCGCGCTCCTGAAGCGCCGCCTCGCCTCGGCGGACGAGCGTCACATAGGCCTCCTCCTGCTCGGGCAGCCTGCCCCACTCGCTCATCCGCTCGCGCATCCATGCGTTGAAGTCGGTATCGAAGCTCGACAGCTCGATCCCGAGCACGTCGCGAAAGACCTCCGCCTCCTGTCGGCCTGCGGAGAAGGCGTCGAGCATGGCGTGCAGCTTCTCCTCGCCCCAGCGCTCGACGAGATACTCGCAAACGAGCCACGACTGCGCGTAGGCCAGGGAGCGGTCCGTCGGCTTGCGGGGACGGACGAAACCCCAGGTGAGCTCGCCCACCGGGAAGAGCTGCTCCTCGTTGAAGGCGGCGCTGAGCAGATCGAGCCACTCCTGCCGGATGGGCACATGCTCCTCGCGAACGGCCAGGCCCTCGGTCATCCAGTGGGGGATGCGGTTGTTCGTGCGGCCGAGCGTGATGGTGTGCGTGAACTCGTGGCGGATGACCTGCGCCCAGTCGTAGGTGCCCAGCGTCTCGCCGTCCTCGCGCGGGGTGACCATGGCGATGACCGGGCCGGTGCAGGCGGCGACGGTGCCGACGAACGGATCGCCCGCAACGCGCACGGAGAAGCGGTCGTGCGTCGGGAAGATCTGGATGCGCGTCTTCTCATCCGGGCTCCAGCGGTAGATGCGGGCCACATCCTCCTGCATCGCGTCGAGATACTCCGCCAGCAGCTCCGCGGAGAGCGGATCCTGCGCTTCGTCGAACTGGATGAGGAAGTGCTCCGTCTCCAGCTCGTCATAGCCGCGCAGCTCGACGAGGAGAGCGAGGTAGTTGCTCGTCTCGGCGTTGAACGGGTCGTACGCGCGGGCGGCCTCCAGCTCCGCGATCGCGCCGGCCTCGTCGCCGCTCTGCGTGAGAAGCAGGCCCAGCTCGTTGCGCGGCTTCGTCCACCAGGGCGCACGCTCGATCGCGGTGCGCAGCATCGCCTCCCCGCGCGGATACTGGCGGAGGTTGGAAAGCTGCTTGCCCACGGCGAAGTAGGCGGCGGCGTTGTCGGGATCGAGCGCCTCCACCTTCGCCAGCGTCTCCTGCAGCTTCTCCTCCTCCAGGCGCACGGCGTGGATGGCCGCCTGGAGCCCCAGCACCTCCAGGTCGTCGGCACGGCGCGCCAGCAGCCGATCGACAAACGGCTGCGCCTTCAGCGGCTGGCGCTGGAGCAGGAGGTTGAGCGCGTCGAGCACGTCCGCCTCGCGCGAGTCGGGATTGATCGCCCGCAGCGCCGTCGCCACCGACGCCGCCTGCGCGAAGTCGTAGCGATCCAGGCTCACCTGCCCCACCAGCGCCAGCGCCTCGGGCGACCGCGGATTGGCCTGGAGCACCGCGCCGAGTTCCTCCATCGCCATCGCCCGGTCGCTGCGCTCGTAGGCAAACCGCGCCGCCGCAAGCCGGGCGGGCCAGTAAGAGCGGTCGATCACGTCATACGCGCGCACGAACATCGAGAGGATCGTGTCGTGCAGCGACGCATCCGCCCGGTACTCCCCCTCGAGCGTCGCAAAGCGATCCAGCGCCGTGGCGACCGTCACCACGTCCTCCGCCGACTCGAACGCACGGTCGTCCGGGTCGCTCACCCACCGCTGGAGATAGCGCTGATCCACGAACCAGCGATAGTGCGTCCGCGCGGTCTCCAGGTCTCCCAGCGTCCCGGCCACCTCCGCCCGCAGCAGCCGCGCCGCCGGCGAACGCGGGTGACGCCCGAGATGAGCATCAAGCAGCCGCGCCGCCTCGGCCGGATCCCCCGACTCGGCGGCGATGCGCGCCGACAGCACGCCCGCCCGCTGGTCCTCGACATCCGCCAGCGCCGCCGCGGCTTCATCGAACCGCCCCAGCCGCAGGTTCGCCTCGGCCAGCAGGAGCGCCCGTTCCACCGGATCGACCTCCTCCTCCGCGACGCGCGCCAGTTCGTAGATCGAGCGCTGGTAACGGCCGGCGTCGAGGTAGGCACGCGCCCGGTCGGCGGCGCCGTAGTAGGCGGGCAACTCCAGTTCCTCCCCCATTTCCGGCAGGAGCCGCGCGCGCCACCGCATCGGGCTGACGGAGTCGAGCAGCGGATCGGACGCCGCGGCCGGGTCCGCGATCATCGCCGCGCCCATCAGGCAAACGAGGGGGATCAGCAGCTTGCGCATGACGTGTATTCTATCGCACCCCGCGTATTCGCGGGACTCAGGGCTGATGAGCGGCGCCGGCGGCCGTATCATGCCCCTCCGATGGCAGAAGGCGCACCCGCCCACCACACCTCGCCGTTCCGATCGCCCGTGGCGCTCTGCTGCTTCATGCTGGTGGCGGCGCTGGGGCTCGGGGCGGATCTCTGGTCCAAGGCTTACGCCTGGGATCGCCTCGTGGAGGACGTCGAGGTGGTGCCCCAGACGGGCACCGTCATGGTCTTCCGCAACAACCTCGCCCCGCCCGGCGAGGAGCCGGTTTACGACGTCGTCGTCATCCCCAGGGTGCTGGAGTTCACCGCCGTCGCGAACCTCGGTGCGGCGATGGGTCTCGGGCAGGGGCGTAAGACCCTCTTCATTCTCGTCAGCGTCGCCGCCGTCGGCGTGCTCTTCTACTTCTTCGCCTTCAGCGAGCGCCGACGGCTTTACCAGTTCGTGCTGGGCCTGCTGCTGGCCGGCGTGCTGGGGAACCTCTACGACAGGCTCGTGCACGGGTACGTGCGCGACATGATCCACATCTTCCCGGGGGTGCGCTGGAGTCAGTTTCACGGCTCCCTGCCCGACGCGGAGGTATTCCCCTGGGTCTTCAATCTCGCGGACGTCTTCCTTTGCATCGGCGTCCCAGCCGTCCTGCTCTATGGCCTGTTCGCGGGGCCATCCGACCCCGCCGGTGAGCACGAGCCCGAAAGGGACGCATCCGCGGACGGCGCCGCCCGACCCGACCAACCGTGATGGCGCTCCAAGCCGACGAGCACTGGATGCGGCGCGCCCTCGAGATCGCAATCCCGGGGCGCGGGCGCGTCGAGCCGAACCCGCTCGTCGGCTGCGTCATCGTCCGCGACGGGCGCGTCATCGGCGAAGGCTTCCACGAGCGCTTCGGCGGGCCGCACGCCGAGCCAAATGCCCTGGCGGCCTGCCGCGAGGATCCGGCCGGCGCCACCGCATACACGACGCTTGAACCGTGCTGCCACCGCGGCAAGAAGACGCCGCCATGCGTCCCGCGGCTGATCGAGGCGAAGCTCGGCCGCGTCGTCGTCGGCTGCCTCGACGCCAACCCCAAGGTGGGCGGTGAAGGTGTCCGGCAGTTGCGCGAGGCGGGGCTGGCTGTGGACGTGGGCGTACTGGAGCCGCAATGTCGGCAGTTCATCGCGCCGTTCATCGCCTTCACGACGCACCGCCGACCGTACGTGACGCTGAAGTGGGCCCAAAGCGCCGACGGCAGGATCGCCGGTCGGCTCGGGAGGCCGGTGCGCATCACGAATGACCCCGCGACCGCCGCCGTTCACGCCCTGCGCGGGCGGTGCGACGCCATCGCGGTTGGCACCAACACCGTCCGCAATGACGACCCGCTCCTGACGGCGCGCACGACCGATCCGCCGCGCACACCGATCCGCGTCGTGCTCAGCAACCGCTTAAGCCTCCCACGGCAGCGCCGGCTTTTCGAATCACGCGAGGGCGGCCCGGTGATCATCTACACCGCCTCCGCGGCCGACTCGCCGGCGGCGCGCGAACTGACTGCGGCGGGCGTCGAGGTCTTCCCGCTTCCCGCGCGGGACAACGGCCGGGGCGAGGAGCGCTTTTTGATGTCGGATGTTTACGCCGACCTGCACCGCCGCGGCGTGACGCACCTGCTGATCGAGCCGGGGGCCAAGCTCTCGCGCGAGCTGATCGCGCGCAACCAGGCCGACCGCGCCTGGGTCATCCGCGGGCAGATCGAGATCGGCGAAGACGGCATCGAGGCCACACCCTGTCCCTGGCCCAGTGTCGGCAGCGTCGACCTCGACGGTGACCGCCTTATCGAGCACCTGAACCCGCGCTCCGCCTGCTTCTTCGCGCCCGATGCCTCCCCCGACCTCCTGCTCGCCTCCCCCCGACAACAGCGCCCGTGAGCACGGACTCTGATAGCCGAGCCCCCGAGCAACGCTCGCGCGGAACCACCCCCACCACCCGCGCAACAGAAAGGGCGACGCCTCGCGACGTCGCCCTTCGAAGCTCCCTGCTTCCGGCTCACCTCCGCCGGCGCCGCAGCGCCAGGGCGCCCAAACCCGCCAGCAGCGCGCCGGCGGCCGGCTCCGGGATCGGGCTCACCAGCAGCAGCGTGCCGTCCGCCACGCTGTTCGGATCGTTCGGATCGAAGTACTGGTAGAGGTAGGCGACATCGCCAAGGTTGTTGATGCGTGGGCCGCCGCTCAGGCTGAAGTCGCCGTCGCGCCGGCCGAGCTCCACTTCGCCGATGTCGGTCATCACGAGATCGCCGACGCCGGCGACGCGGGAAAGGCCGGCGCCGTCGAAGAGGAAGATGTCCTCCCCGTCGTTGGCGCGGAAGACGACATGCCCGGCGTCGTTCACGTCAGGCGCGAAGAAATCGATGATGTCCACGTCGCCGCTGCCCTCCACCGCAACCGGCGTGATCGAGCCGGTGCCGGCGTCCCACAGCAGCACCGTATCGGCGCCGCCCGAGGCCAGCCGCGCCGTGAAGGCGATCTTGGTCCCGTCGTCGCTGATCGACATGCTGTTGGAGATCGAGCTGTATGGGCTCGTCGCATCCGCCGCGGTGTCCGAGGCGACAAGCACGCTCGAGCCGTCGGCGGAGAAGCGGCGCACCTGGTTGCCCCCGCCGGCGCCGCTGTTGCGCAGCACCTTCCCGCCGATGTGGCCGCTGTCCTGAGCCATGTCAGGCGTGAACAGGAAGCTGTAGGGGCTGCTGGCGTCGATGCCGTCGTCCGCGGCGTATGTCGTGAGCGACGGGCTGCCGCTGGACTGCCGGTCGAAGGCGCCCCAGACGTCGCCGGTGAAGCCGAAACTGATCCGGCCCCCGATCAGGCCGCCGTTGGTGACGCCGAGTCCGCCCACACCGTCGGCTCCGAGCGGCAGATTGAGCTGCTGCGCTCCGTTCGTCGTGTCGTAGCTCCACAGGTCGTCCGTATCGAGGTTCATATAGGCGGCGGCGCCGAGATCGTTCAGGTCCGGGTCGCTGATCACTTCGCCCGCGGCTGAGGTGTGGACGATTCCACCAGTGCCCGTGCCGCCGAGGTAGCTGCCGTAGAACAGCCCCGCCGCCCCGCCGGTGCCGCCGACGACGCCGACCTTCACCGCCACCTGCGAAGCGTCGTTGATGACGACGGTGGACGAGTTGATGCTGGAGAAGTCGGGAAGATTGAAGCCCGTGATGCCGGTGCGGGCGACGACGACGGGGCCAGCCTGTGCCATCGGCGCCAGCGTCGCCAAAGCGCCGGCGGCGAGAAGTGCGGATGAGGGACGCGCGCGCATGTTCTCTCCTTCGAAGCTTGAACAGAATCGGGCGCGGGGCAGAAGGCACCCGCACCACCCGGCTCGAAGCCTGCCGAGGCCGGGCGGGTCCGTTTCTAACCCATTCCCTCGATGGGGGCAAAGCTCAGTTCAAGCCATCGGGCGCATGCATGACCAAAGGGCGATGCGTCACCGCATCGCCCTTTGAAGGAACTCGTCTGCCTGACTGAGGTTACCGTCGAATGCCAGGACGCTGGAGCCGGCGCGCATGCTCGATGCTGTAGCGGGCCCACGGCTGCGCCTCCAGCCGCTCCTTGGAGATCATCTGCCCGGTGCCCTCACAGATGCCATACGTCTTGTCGTCGATCCGGCGCAGCGCGGCGTCGATCTCGTCGACCATCTGCCGGTCGCGATCCACCAGGCTCAGCGTGAACTCCTGCTCGTAGTTGTCGGTTCCCATGTCCGCCATGTGAACCGGCAGGTGCGAGAGATTGCTCGTCTCGCTGCGCAGCGCCTCGTTCTCCATCGTCTCCATGTCACCCAGGAGCTGCCGGCGCTTCGTCAGGAGCAGTTCCCGGAAGTGACGCAACTCCCGCGCCGTCAGCTTCGTCTTCGTCAGGCGAGGCTGGCGATCGTCCGAATCTGAACTACCGGTGCTGCCGGGCTTCCCCGACAGGAAACTCGCACCCCCGCCGCCGAAGCCGAAGCTGCCGGGCTTGGGCCCGCCGAAGCTGCCGACCTTGACGTCGATCTGGCCGTTGCGGGAGGCGCCCTTGCGCCCGCCGCCCGACTTGGACTTGCTGGTCTTCTTGGTCGTGCCAGTCGACTTCCGCGTCGCCTTGGCGGACTTGGACCCCTTGGCGAGGACGGGCGTGCCGTTCTTGCCGCGGGAGGCGGCGCCGGCCCGGCTGGTCTTGCCCTTGCTTGCAGAGGCGGTCGTCGCCTTGGCGCGAGACGTAGACTTGGTCGCCGTCTTGCGCGTGGTCGCCTTGCGGGAGGAGGACTTCGCAGCCCCCCTGGAGGCCGACTTGCTGGCTGTTGACCGCTTCGCGGCACGGGAAACCTTCTTCGCGCCGGCGCGAGCCGCCGGACGGGTCGGCTTCTTGGATGTCTTCTTCGTGCTCTTGGCCACGCACACCCTCCGGTGGCGGGAGGAGAGGGGCCGACGCCGGTGCCTGCGACGCTGCGGGCCTTGGCGAGCGCGACCCCCGGAATCGCTTCTGAGGACGTAAGTCCCTGGAGCAGCGGCGTTTCCGGTTGATACCTCCGCCGGAACGCTATCTCCAGGGTCGTTCTGCGCCTGAACAGATCGGCGCGGTGAACGATCCTCCCGGGTCGTCGCCAGGCTGGAGCCGCCTGCCGAAGAGCCGCCGGATGCGGCACATTGGCGCACCCGGATCGAAGCGTGACAACCTTACGATCAAAGTGCCGCAAGTCAAGGCAGGCCCACGCCCAGCAACGCACACCCACCCCGCTCCGGTTGCTCAGGGCGGGGTCAGCGCGCGATTCGCCAAATTTCCGCTTCCTACCGCTCGTGCACCCGCTGGAGCATCGACCCCGCGTGTTGGTAGAGCGCTTCCGCGGCCTGCCAATCCACCGCCTCGAACCAGGCGTCGATGTAGGCCCCGCGGTCGTTCTGGTACTTCAGGTAGTAGGCGTGCTCCCAGACATCCACCGGAAGCAGCGGGATCGCTCCGGGGGCGAAGTGGGTGTCATGCTCGTTGATCGCCTTGATCAGCACCCGGCTGCTCGTCAGGTCAAACATCAGAATGCCCCAGCCGCTCCCCTTCACCCCGCTGGCCGAGCTCTTGAACAGCCGCTTGAACCCATCGAACGACCCGTACGACTGGTTGATCGCCTCGGCCAGCTGTCCGACGGGCTGACCGCTCTCACCGCTCCCCTCGGACGGGCCCATGGTAGCCCAGAAGAGGCAGTGAAGCATGTGTCCGCCGTAGTTGAAGCTCAGGTCCCGCTGCACGCCATAGAGCCGCGATGAGTCCGTCTCCTCCTGGCCTGCCATCTCCTTGAGGGTGCTGACGGCCTTGTTCAGGCCGTTGACGTACCCCTGGTGATGCTTGCCGTGGTGGAGCCGCATGGTCTGCTCATCGATGTGCGGCTCCAGGGCGTTGTAGTCGTATGGCAGGGGCGGGAGCGTGTACTGCTGGCCATCCCACGCGCCGCTCAAGACGCGGTTGACCTTCTCCATGCCCGGCTGCGCCCCACCCTGCGGCTGGGCAAGTGCCATCGGCGCCAGCGTTCCGCCCGCGATGAGGGCGGGGATACCGGTGATCATCAGGTCTCGGCGTGTGGTCATGGTGGAGATCTCCTTCTCTGTAAGTCGCTGCGCCCGGCCCATTTGACGATAGCCGGCCGGCGCGCCAACCAACACACTATCCGCGCGCCACCGGCCTGCAAAGCATCGAAAAAACGGTCCCGCGATCCCCTTGACGCAATGAGACCGGCGAGGAACTCGCCGGTCTCACTTCTCGCGTCTGGCTTTGGGGACGAGCTACGCGTCGGACTTCTTCGCCGACTTCGACCGCTTCGTCGTGCTCGCCCGCTTGCGCGGCGCGGCGGACTTGGCGGTCTTGGTAGCGGACGTCTTGCGGGTCGTCGTCTTCTTCGCGGTCTTCTTGCTCCGCGAGCGCCGAGCCGGCTTTGCGGGAGCGGCGTCGGCTACCTCCGGCTCCGGCTCGACCTCGGGCTCGACTTCGACCTCAGCTTCAGGCTCGGTCTCGAGAACCTCGTCGATCGCGTCCG
>JAEZED010000173.1 GCA_023417885.1 Planctomycetota bacterium | reverse complement strand
CGCCCACGGCGCCGTGCGCAGGAGTCCATGCCCGCCGCGTCCGGCCCCACTCGCGCGCAAGGAAACGTCCCGGCAATAGCGCGCCGCCTGCTTATCGTCCCCGCCCGCGCCGCCCCGGGCCAGGCGGCAACGCATTGCGGCGCCAACACCTGCGCGGTATCCTGGCGCACACCCGCCGGCATGCTAATTGGCGCCGGCGGTCAGGTTAATCAGAGTTATTCGTCGGAGGCACCTTGGGACCGTGGCCGATTCCGCAGGGGTTTAAGCAACTGGTTCGCGACCACGTTCGGCGGACCCGCGGCGAGGATCGGGATCACCTGTCGGCGTACGACTTCCCATCCGGGCAGTCCGTGCGGCTAAACTTCCCCGATGGTTCCTTTGCCTTCTTCGAGTACGCCTTCGTGATCGAAGATCGGGCTCGGGAGCTGGTCGCGGTGTTCACCGAGCACTGCGGGTATCACGTGTTTCCGTCCGGTGATTTGTCGATCGCCGTCTTGAGTCCGTCGCGCCAAGGCCGCGCGGCCGACGAATAACCCGCCGCTGGAGCGGACCGCGGCGGCGGTGTAGTTTGTTAGCGGTCGAGCGTCGCGCATGCGCCGCCGCGGCCGCTCAACGGCATTACGTTATCCGCCCTCGCCCCTGCCGGCGGCGTTGCATGTGCCCCCGCCCGGCGGTAGCATCGGCGGGCATATGTCCCTCCTCGCGCCATCACGGACGATCGGCGCATCCGACCTCTCTTCCGCCGCGGCCACGGAACGGCCGATCCAGCGGAGCCGGTTCGCCGGGAGGCGGGTGCATTTCGTGGGCATCGGCGGCGTCGGAATGTCGGGCCTGGCCCACATCCTGCTGGACGCCGGGGCCGACGTCTCGGGCACGGACCCGTTTCCAACCGACATCACCCGCCGGCTCGAGGACCGGGGCGCCCTCGTCGCCGACGAGCAGGACGGCTCGCTCCTGACGGCGGACGTCGATCTCGTCGTCCGCACGGCGGCGGTGCGCGAGGAGAACGAGGAGATCGCCGCGGCGCGCGAGTACGGCATCCGGACGATCTACTATGCGGAGCTGCTGGGTCAGATCATGGCCGAGCGCGTGGGGATCGCGGTGGCGGGGACGCACGGGAAATCGACGACGACGGCCATGCTCGCCTACGCGCTGACGCGGTGCGGGCTGGACCCGAGCTTCGTCGTGGGGGGCACCGTTCCGCAGCTTGGCGGGGGGAGCCACAGCGGGACGGGGGAGGTCTTCGTCGCCGAGGCGTGCGAGTTCAACCGGAGCTTCCTGAACCTGGCGCCGAAGGTGGCGGTGGTGACGAACATCGAGGCCGACCACCTGGACACCTACCCGGGCGGGCTGGCGGAGATCGAGGAGGCCTTCAGCCGGTTCTGCGCGGGGCTTTCGTCGGACGGTCGGCTGATCGCCAACGGCGACGACCCGCACTCGGCGCGCCTGATCGAGGAGCACAAGGATCGTGTCTGGCGCGTCGGTAAGGGGCTGGGCTGCGAGTGGACGCTCGTCCCCGCGGGGCTGAAGGATGGGTGCCCGGTCGCGCACCTCCAGCACGAGGGGAAGCTGGCGGCGACGATCCGCCTGAGCGTGCCGGGGCAGCACAACTTGTACAACGCCGCCCAGGCGGTGGTGGCGGCGGTGGCGGTGGGCGCGGATGTGAAGCAGGCGGCGGAGGCGGTGAGCGACTTCCGAGGCGTGGATCGCCGGCAGATGCCGATGGGGGAGGTCGCGGGCGTGGGGGCGCCGGTGGTGGACGACTACGCCCATCACCCGACGGAGATCCGCCTGACGCTCTCGGCGCTGCGGGAGCGTTATGCGCCGGATCGGTTGATCTGCATCTTCCAGCCACACCAGGCCAGCCGCACGCGGCACCTGCTGGACGACTTCGCCACGAGCTTCGCGGGGGCGGACCTGGTCTTCCTGCCGGACATCTACAGCGTGCGCGACACCGCGGACGACCAGCGGTTCGTCTCCAGCGGGACGCTGGCGGAGCGCATCCGCGCCGCCGGTCAGCATGCCGAGCACGTGCCGACGTTCGAGAAAACGCTGGAGCGTGTCAGAGGTGAGCTTCGCGCCGGTGATCTGGTCGTTACGATGGGCGCTGGAAACGTCTGGCAGATAGGCCGGCGCCTGGTGGAAGGAGCCTGAAGGCCCGATGTCCCCGGCTCGGCGGCCCACGTGGGCCTGTCGCGCCGGAGGCGCACGAGCCGGACAACCCCCCGCGGCGCGCCGTCGCGTGAGCCTCTCCCGGATGAGAGGAGCCGATTGCCCATGACCCTCGCCGAACCCACCCCCTCGCGCATGCAGCAGCCCTTCGAGGACCTTCGCGACATCGTCGAGTTCGACTTCCCGCTGGCGCGGTACACGTGGTTCCGCATCGGCGGGCCCGCGCGCTACTTCATCCGCCCGCGCAACCCCGAGGAGCTGGCGGAGGTGGCCCGGCGGTGCGAGGAGTTCGGCATTCCCGTCTACGTGCTCGGGCTGGGCGCGAACGTCCTGGTGAGCGACGAGGGCGTTCCCGGGGCGGTGATCCGGCTGGGCGAGGAGTACTGGCGTCAGGTGACGATCGAGCGCGACGAGGCCAACGGCAGCGCGCTGTTGAAGGTGAACGCCGGCGTCGATCTCCAGAAGCTCGTGCTCCACACCTGCCGCGAGGGGCTGGCGGGAATCGAGTGCATGGCGGGCATTCCCGGGACGGTGGGCGGCGGGATTCGCATGAACGCGGGCGGGAAGTTCGGCGACTTCGGCGCGAACATCACCCGGGTCACCGTCATGGACGCCGCGGGGAACCTCTTCGAGCGGACGCGCGACGACCTGATCTTCGAGTATCGCCGCACGAACATCGTGGCCCCGTACATCCTGGGCGCCGAGCTCGAGCTGGAGCTGGACGACCCTGAGGCCTGCACGAAGCGGACGAAGGAAATCTGGATGTACAAGAACAGCACCCAGCCGCTGAACACGAAGTCGGCCGGCTGCATGTTCAAGAACCCGCGCGGCGTCTCGGCGGGTTCGCTGATCGACCGGAGCGGCCTCAAGGGGCTGCGGGTCGGCAACGCCGAAGTCAGCACCAAGCACGCCAACTTCATCGTCGCACACCCCGGGTGCTCCGCGCAGGACGTGCGGAACCTCGTGGCCGAGGTGAAGGAAAAGGTCGAGGCCCGCCACGGCGTGCGGCTGGAGACGGAAGTGAAGATGTGGCCTTGATCACGCTGCCCGTGTCGCCCCCTCCCCCGCCACCCCCGGCCTGAGAAAGCGCCGCGGACAGGCAGCGGGCGGCGACAACCGGCAGACCCGACACCTCCGCAGAAAGGAGTCTGCGATGCGAGTGACCGTATTGGCTGGGGGTCCCAGCAACGAACGTGAAATCAGCCTGACGAGCGGGCGCGCCGTCGCCGCCGCCCTCAAGGAGGCCGGCCACGCGGTGCACCTTGCCGACATCGAGCCGGGAAGCCTCTCGGCGCTGGATGTGCCTGCGGACGTCGTCTTCCCCGTTCTACACGGCGAATGGGGCGAGAGCGGCGAACTCCAGGCGATCCTCGAGGAGCGCGACCTGGCCTTCGTCGGCAGCGGGTCGGCCGCCAGCCGGCTCGGGATGGACAAGGCCGAGACCAAGCGCATCTGGCAGCTCGCGGGCCTGCCGACGCCCGCCTTCCGCCTCATCGACACGCCCAGCGTGCGCCAGGCCCCAGGCCCCTGCGTCGTCAAGCCCGTCGGCGGGGGCAGCAGCATCGACTGCTTCATCCGCCGCACCCCCGCCGAGCAGCAGGCGGACATCAGCGAGCCGGTGAGCTACCTCGTCGCCAAGTACGGGCGGTGCATGGTGGAGCAGTTCATCGACGGCTGGGAGCTCACCGTCGGCATCCTCTTCGATCGCGCCCTTCCGCCGATCTGGATCGACCCGGGCGAAGGGCAGTGGTTCGACTACCAGCAGAAGTACAGCCCCAGCGGCGCGGCGCACCGGTTCGACCTGCCCGACGTGCTGGACGAGGCCGCCGTAGCGCGGCTCCAGGAGATGTGCCTCGAGGCGCACCAGATCATCGGCGCGCGCGATCTGTCGCGCGTGGACGTGATGGTGGATCGGACGGGGAACGCATTCCTGCTGGAGATCAACACGATGCCCGGCTTCACCGGCCGCAGCCTGCTGCCCGACGCAGCGCGGCAGGCGGGCATGGGTTTCCCCGAGCTTTGCGACGCGCTGGTCGTGAACGCCTCGCGCCGTCCCGAAGCGGTCGCCGCCTGAGGAAGGCGGAATGTACTCGGATCGTCGCCCGCCCGGCTCTCCGCGGCGGGAGGTCGGCTGAGGGGGCCGCTAAGTGGCCGGGCCGCGCCAGTCCCGGCCAACCGCCCGCCGCGGTTCAGGTGCGGCATTGCTACGGCTATCGGACGGTTCTTGTGGAGGCCTGGGCATCGCGGTGCCGATGTTCGACTTGACCGCATGGCCAAAGTTCGACCCCAGTCCCGCAGGAAGATAGACAAGCCCAAGCCCCTGACCCCCGAGCAGATCGAGCGGCGCAAGCGATGGACGCGCCGACTCGTGCATGCCTGCGGCGTCGTCGCGGTCGTCGGGGCCTTCGCGATCGGCTATCGCGCGCTGGGGGAGCATGTCCGGCAGGAATACGCCGTCGTCGAACAACCGCCGGCGCTGGTGCTGGTCAACCGACCGATCTGGATGAACGACCGCCTCGCCGCCGAGGTCGCGGGTCGTCTCGCGCGGGCGCTCCCGGCCCGGGGATCGACACTCGACCGCGGGCTCCTGGTAAAGCTCCACGACATCCTGGCGGCGGACGCCTGGATCGAGCGTGTGAACGGCATCCGGCGCTCCTCGATCGACGGGCGCGACTCGATCCTGATCGACTGCGCTTACCGCACGCCGCTGGCGATCGCCCGATGGAACAACGGGCGCGAGACGGTCTACCAGCTCGTCGCGGCGAACGCGGTGCTGCTGCCGATCCGCTACGAGCCGGCGGAGGTGCAGGCGATCCTGGACGGGGCGGATCGCTCGACCAACCTGCGCGTGATCACGGGGCTGGTTCGCCCCCCGCCGGGCAACGCGGGAGCGCGCTGGGACAGCCCGCAGCTTCGCGCGGGGCTCGACGTCGCAGCCTTGCTGCACGACCAGCCGGCGGCGCGGGACATCAGCCTGATCGACGTGAGCAACGTCGGCAGCAGCGACGCGGCGCAGGTGATCCTCTGGACGACGAGCAAGACGGAGATTCGCTGGGGCCAGCCGCCGGCGGCGACGGACTTCCTCGTCGAAGCATCGCCCCAGACCAAGCTCGCCCACCTCCGCACGGTCTACGAGACCTTCCGCGGTGAGTACCCGCGGTGGGTGGACCTCCGCTTCGACGCGGTGAAATACCTGAAGCAGGAACCGCCGGCCGCGGAGGAGTGAGCCGCGTGTCATGCCGACAAGACAAACCGCCCACGCACGAGTGCGTGGGCGGTGTTGCTTGAAAGAGGCGGTGGCGCTTTAGCGGCCGACCTTCTCGCGGAGGGAGATCTTGCCGAGATCGACCTCGGGCTTCTCGGGATCGACCTTCACGCTCTGGATGATCCAGGGGCTCTTGGTCTTCTCGCCGATCTCGACGCGGAGACCCAGGTTGGGCTGCGCGCGGACGTTCTTGACGGTGAAGGCGCCGCTGTCGTCAGTGACCGCCTTGCCGAGCGACTTGTAGCGGCTGCCGGCGGGCTGGAAGCTGGCGAGCATGCGCGGGCCGTTGCGCCCACCCTTGCCGCCGCCGGAGCCCATGGGACGAAGCTGCATCTGCGTCACGTCGACGGGAAGCTTGGCGGCGGGAGAGCCGTCCGGCGCGAGAGCCACGCCGGTAATCGACATGGTGACGGTCTTGCTGTCCTGGGTGGCGAGCATGACGGCGCCGTCGGCGGCCTGCGTGCTCGGCGGAGCCATGAGGAGGCCACCGGCCAGCGCACCGGCTGCGGCGACACCGGCGAGGAAGGACGTGGAACGGAAAAGGCTGGGCATGAGAAAGCTCCTCGCTTCTTGAGGGATTGAAGTCGTCGTTGGGCTGGTTTGTCCGGCTGCCGCCGTCGCCGCTGGCGCGGGAGGCTGAGAGTGGCGCCGGAAGGTGGTGTCGGCGGGTGTCGTTGCGCCACGGGGCGCGGGCGGCATTGCGCCACCCTTCTAATACGTCCGGAGACGGGTGCGGATCGTGCACAAAAACCGACCCGTTGCAGCGGCACTCTACGACATGCCGCGTCACGCCGTCCATGCACGATGTACGCCAGACGCGTCCGGAGAGGCCGCCATTGGCGCGATGATGCGGAAGAAGCGACGAAACGAAGTTGCGCGCTCCCCGGATCAGGCGAAAGCAGAAAAAACGCTCACTCCCGGAAGCGCGGCGGCGGCGACGGATACTTGGGGCGCAGCATGTTGCGGTTGAACTCGCTGGTGACCCAGAAGCCCGACGCGTGCCTGTTGCCGGGGTTCCAGATGAGCGGCCGCACGCTGCCGTCCGCGAACGTCGTGTTGCATCGCTCGCGGTTGTTGTGCCGGAAGATCGGCGCGCCGACCATCTCGACCCAGAAGAAGGGGCCGGGAACGATCAGATCCTGGTTGGCGCGCCACGCGTCGCCGAGGTCGGGGAAGCCGACGTGGAAGTCAGGCGGATTGATCCAGGCGGGGAACTCGACCGAACGATCCGGATCCCCGCGGTTGGAGCGGGCATCACCCTGCGCTCCGCGGTAGAGCAGGTCGAGGTCGGGCTGACCGTCCGGCGCGCCCTCGGGGCCGCTGTTGACGATCCCCCAGGCCAGGTTCCCGCCGTCCACGCCGGTGAGGGCGGGGCTGGGCCAGAGCATGAAGCCGGTGTCGCGGTAGGTGGGCCCCTCGGCGAAGATGACCTGCACGCCGTCCCAGAGCATGGCGTTGTCGGTGTACATCTGCGCGAGCGTCGTGGGCGGGTGCGTGCCGCGCTGAATCATCCGGCCGGCCCACGTGTCCCAGTACACGTGGGGGAAGATCGTCATGTTCGTGTTGTAATGCGACTGCTGCCGGTCGAACTCGGAGCCGGGGATCGTGCAGTAGAGCACGGGGTGATAGTTGTTGTCCGGATCGGTGTAGTGGATCGCCTGGGCGTTCCATGGCAGGTCGTATCCGTTGACGCGGGCGGCGTTGAGATAGCCGCTGACGACGTGCGTCCACTCCTGCTCCGTCGGCTGACCCTCGGGCGTCGGATCGCCCGGGTCGCCCCAGCCGAAATCGATGAAGCCGTAAGGCAGCGCGCCGCGGAACTCGCTGGCGTATCCAAACAATCCCTGCGCGATCTGCCGCTGATTGCTGGCGCACCGGACGCCGCGGGCACTGTCGCGCGCGCGGCTGAGCGACGGCAGGAGCAGCGCGATCAGCAGCACGATCAGCCCGAGCACGATGAGCAGCTCGATGATCGTGAAGGCCCTCGCGATGCGCCCGGCGACGTTCATGCTCGATCCTCGCATCGCCCCGCCGGAAGGTCGAGGCGACTGCATCTCGACATTATGACATGTCCCGCGCACACACCAGTCCGCGCGGAGGAATGCCGGAATGCAAAGCCCGCCCGGGAGAGTCCCGGGCGGGCTAGAGCGTTTGTGCTTCCTTTGCCTGGCGCTGCCTCAGTTGGCGAACTTCGGTGCCGGGTTCGGGAACTTCGGACGAAGCATGTTGCGGGTGAACTCGCTGGTCACCCAGAAGCCCGCCTCGTGCTCATCCTTCGGGTTCCAGCGGAGGCCGCGGACGCTGCCGTCCACGAAGGCCGTCTGGGCCCGCTCGTTGGCGTTGTGGCGGAAGATCGGGGCGCCGGCAAGCTCCACGTAGAAAGAGTTGCCCGGGAGCAACAGGTCCTGGTTGGCCTGCATCGCCGGGTCACCGACGGCTTCGGCAAAGCTCGGCGGGTTGATGAAGGCCGGGTACTCGACGGAGCGGTTGGGGTCGCCGAGGTTGGTGACCGACTCGCCCGCTTCGCTGCGGAAGAGCAGCTCGAGGTCGGGCCGGCCGGGCGCTTCACCCTCGGTGATGACGCCGAACGCGAGGTTGCCGCCGTCCACGCCGGTGAGGGCGGGGCTGGGGTAGTAGGAGATGCCCTCCGTGCGGCTCATCGGGTCCTCGACGAAGAGGTGCTGCACGCCGTCCCAGAGCAGCGCGTTGTCGGCGTAGGTCTGGGCGAGGTTGGAGGGGCTGTGGCTGCCGCGCTGCACCGGGGTGCCGGCATAGGTCTCCCAGAACACGTGGGGCATGATGGTCATGTTCGTGTTGTAGTGAGACTGCTGGTCGGCGAACTCATCGCCGACGCTCGGGCAGTAGAGCACGGGGTGGTAGTTGTCGTTCGGGTCGGTGTACCAGACGGCCTGCGTGGTCCAAGGCAGGTTGTAGCCGTTGGAGCGTTCGGTGTTGAGGTAGCCGCTGACGGTGTGGGTCCACTCCTGCATGGCCTGCTGGCTGGCGGGGGTGCCGTCGCCGGCGTCGCCGAAGCCGAAGTCGATGTAGCCGTAGGGGAGGTTCCCCTCGAAGTCGGTGCTGTAGCCGATAAGGCCCTGCGCGATCGAGCGGACGTTGCTGCCGCACTTGATGGCGCGGGCGCTGTCACGGGCGCGGCTGAGAGTGGGCAGCAGGATCGAGATCAGCAGCGCGATGATGCCGATGACGACCAGCAGCTCCACGAGCGTGAAGCCCTTGCGGGCGGTGGTGTTTCGCTTCATATGAAGCTCTCCTAAAGCCCGACACGCCGAGGCGTGCGAAGGGCACATACGAGGAATAACGGTTCACATTCCCGCCGGAGCGAAGCGAAGACGAGGATCGCTTGCGCTCGCACCGGCTGGCGCGGCGGCCAAGGAAAACCAACTGCTTTGAGGATTTCGCAGCCGGCGGAACCTTCCGTCCGGACAAGCCCTCGGCGTCGGTCCGTCCTGTCGGCTAACCCGCCGCCCCGGCATCCCCTGGCGGGGCGCGGAGCTGAGTGTCCAACGGGGTTCTGTACGCCTGAAACGAACGCCCTGTTCGGCCGAATCGTTCAATGCGCACGAGGCGTGATCTGGCGTGGGCACGCCCTCTTGGCACCGGATGACCCTCAGAACCACGGAGGGCGTCGGTGCGGTCGAACCGTATGAATATGTCCAGGCACCGTCAACGGCAGCGCAGCAAATGCCCCTCACCCATATGGGCGAGGGGCACGTATGGCATCCACAGCGCCTCCCGCGGCGTCAAGACGATGGATGCCGAACCTCAACGACACATCTCTACCGACCGACTCTGGCGCGCAACGTCACCTTCCCCAGGTCGACGTCCTTCCCCTCGTTGCGAACAGTAACGATCTGCCACGGCGTCTTGGTACGGTCACCGATCTCCAGTCGCAGCGAACCCTGCTCGCGGATGTTCTTCACTGCGAAAGCGCCGCTGTCGTCCGTAACGGCGCGGCCGAGCGTCTTGTAGCCGCGATCGGCACGCTGCTGCACCAGCAGATCCGGAGGGCGATCCCCCCCGCCGCCGGCGCCGCCGGCGCCACCCTCGAGGTTGAAGTCGCGCTGCTTCACCACGACCGGAAGCTTCGCCGCGGGAGCGCCGGCGTCGTCGAGCGCCGTGCCGCTGATCGTGATCGCGCCCGCGGGCTGTGCGCTGGGGCGCTCCACGGCGTCCGCGGGCGGCGCGAGCATCATGCCCGCCGCCAGGGTTGCGACGCCCAGCGCCCCGAAGAGCCTCGTCGTCAATTTGGTTTTCATCCTGATTTCTCCTTGTCTTGTTCGATTCGGCTGGATCCCCCGGCCGACGGACGCGGGCGTCGGGGGTTTTGAGGAAGTAGCGCTCCCGTGCCGCACCATCAGGAGGGCATCGGCTTCGGGAGCGGGTTGGGGTACTTCGGGCGCAGCATGGTGCGCTGCATTTCGCTGGTGACGTAGACGCCGCCCGGATGCTCCTGGCGCGGGTTCCACTTCAGCGCGCGGACGCTGCCGTCGGCAAAGGCAGTGTTGCAGCGCTCCTTGGCGTTGTGCCGGAAGATGGGCGCGCCGGCGACGACGAGCTTGAAGGTCGACCCGGGCACGATCAGGTCCTCGTTCACGGGCCAGGTCCCGACGGGCGTGAGCAGGCTCGAGAGCTCGTCGGAGTTGATGTAGACGGGGAACTCCACCGAGCGATCCGGATCGCCCAGGTTGTCGATCGACTCGCCGTCGGAGTGACGGTAGAGCACGTCGAAGTCCCACATGTCCACCGCCATCACGCCGTTGTCGATGCCGGTGTAGGCCGGCGAGGGGAAGTGCTGGATGGAGTTGCTGCGCGTGGCGGTGTTGGTCGCGAAGCGAACCTGAACCGAGTCCCAGAAGAGCGCGTTGTCCGCGTAGGTCTGGGACATGTTCAGCGGCTTGTGCGAGCCGCGCACGGGCGCGACGCCCAGCGAGTTGAAGGAAGGCGATCCGGCGAGGTCCCACGTCCAGTTGGGCATGATCGACATGTTGCAGGAGTAGTGACCCTGCATCTCGTCGAACTCGCGACCGACGTTCGGGCAGTAGAGCACCGGGTGGTAGTTCTCGTTCGGATCGGTGTAGATGATCGCCTGCGCCGTGAACGGCAGCTCGTAGCCGTTCTCGCGCCGGTTGTTCATGTAGCCGGTGGCGGAGATCGTCCACTCCTGGAAGCTGCGGCGCGAGGCGGGCGTGTCGTCGCCGTCACCGAAGCCCCAGCGGACCGAGCCGATGGGAAGCTGCCCCTGGAAGTCGGTCGAGTAGCCGACGAGCGCCTGCGCGAGCTGGCGGGCGTTGCTGGCGCACTTGACGCCCCGCGCGCTGTCGCGTGCGCGGCCCAGCGTCGGGAGCAGGATTGAGATCAGCAGCGCGATGATGCCGATCACGACGAGCAGTTCCACCAGCGTGAAACCGCGACTTGAGACGTTGCGCTTCATGTGAAGCTCCTTTGACCAGCGCGCACTTACGGCGCGGCGGTCGTGAAACCGTGTGAGGAAAGGATCGAAAGCTTCGCTTGCGGGAATCAGGCCCTGAGCATCGCGCATCGGCGCGGACGCGCCGCCGGACGCTTCAGGCGCACCGTGGAAGCTGAGGCCGCGCCGCGCCGGTGCGCGACGCATTCATCTGGTGTGCGACGGCCGAATCCCCGTTGCGCTCCTGCCGCCCCTCCGCTTGCGGGACGGACAACGTTGCACTGTCCGTGACGGATCGAGCGCCGAACCGACAGGGAGGGCGCCGCCAGCGGTTGCGGCGCTCATCGACGTCTGCGTTCGGCACTTCGTGCATCGCCGGGCGCGATTTGAGGCGGGGCGCGCCCGGAAGAACCCCCTGGCGCTGACAGAGTCGCAGCAACTACTCGCGGCGGCGGGCGCCGGCTTGCGGGGTTCTCATTCCCTCAATGTCCAGGCCCCCGCTCCCGGCGTGGGGAAAAACGGAAAAATCTTCGTCCCCCTCCACGTCCTGGCCTCGGTGCCGGCCGACAGCCGGCGCGGGCTTCGCAGTCCCCCGGGCCGAATCGGACCTTCCTCCAACTACTCTCGGACGGTTTCGGGTGTCAAACGGATGTGGTAAAGGCCGGGGCCTGCCGTTAGAATGACGGCGAAATCGCGCCGCCTAAGGCGCAGGCGACTGCCTCCGGGCAACGCCTCCTCCCGCGGTCAATCGGGAGCCATCGCCGCCGAACGGCAAACCTCGGTTGTATTCGGGGCACTTCCCGGAAGCCGTGCCGGCAGGCGCCGGCTCCTGCCCGGCACCACACCCACGCCGCGAAATGCGCCGCACCGGGCGCGACACAGATCAACCGCTTCCGTTTCCACCGCACCGACCGTCTGTCCCACTCCCACAGAAGTCACGTTCCAACACATCGCAAGGAGCATCTCATGAGCGCTTTCCTGACCAAGACCGTGCTGGCCGGCCTCGCCGCCGCCGGCGCACTCGCAGCGGGCACTTTCGTCGCCCCCTCGGCCTCGGCCGACTCCGTCGCCCTGAGCATCCAGGACGAGCGGACCGACCCGATCACCATCTCGGGCACGTGCCTCAATCC
>JAEZED010000015.1 GCA_023417885.1 Planctomycetota bacterium | reverse complement strand
AGGCCGGGGCGAGGAGCCGGCGCAGGACGAGAAACAGACCGGATCGGAGCAGTGATCCGCCTGCCCCGCGGGGCGGGCTGACAAGCTCCGGTTCGACCGGCCACGACACGCCCGGACGCTCACGCGTCCGGGCGTCTTCGTTTGCGCTTCCGCCGGAGGGGGAGGCGGCCCATAACCGGCAACCCTGCCATTGCGATGCAACCGCGCTAATGCACCCCCGGGCGCCCGTCGATAAGCGGGATGGATCACAACGGCCACCGGGATCGGCGGCCACGGATGCAACGCCGCCTCGCGGCCGAAAGGAAAGTCCGGAACTGTTATCGCGCCAGTCGCCCCGGGGACACGCCCCACGCGGACTCGCAAGGCCGCGCAGCGACGACCACGCGACGAATGACGAACCCCGTACGACGCAGCCACGGATGGTCGCTCGCCTGTTGCGACGACCGCCAACAAGGCAGATCGTTCAGCACACTCCAACCCCTCTGCCCCGTCGACGACGGCGGGGCGATCAGCCACGGAAGGATCCCATGTCCCGCATCAACACCAACGTCAACTCGCTCGTCGCCCAGCGCGTTCTGCGCAACAACAACGAGCAGCTCAACGCCAGCCTCAAGCGGCTCTCGACCGGTCTGAAGATCAACAGCGGCGCCGACAACCCCGCCGGCCTCATCGCCAGCGAGAACCTCCGCGCCGAGAAGACCGGCATCATGGCCGCCATGAGCAACGCCGAGCGCGCCGGCAACATCGTCGCCACCGCCGAGGGCGGCCTGGCCGAGGTCAGCAGCCTGCTCAACGAGCTCCAGGGCCTGGTCAACGAGACCGCCAACTCCGGCGGGCTCAGCCAGGAGGAAATCGAGGCCAACCAGCTCCAGGTCGACGCGATTCTCAACACCGTCAACCGCCTGGCCGGCAGCGTGACCTTCCAGGGCAAGAAGCTGCTCAACGGCGAGCTGGGCTACACGACCAGCGGCACGAACCTGTCGGCCGTCAGCAACATGCGCATCCACAGCGCTCGCATGGCCGACGGCGCCACGCAGAACGTGACCGTCGCCATCACCGGCAGCGCCCAGACGGGCCTTGCCACCTACACGAGCGGCGGCGCCCACACGGACGCCTTCACGCTCGAGATCGCCGGCGAGCACGGGACGGAGCAGTTCAGCTTCCTCTCCAGCGTGGACAACGCCGGCATCGCCGCCGCCGTCAACGCGCTCAAGGACGTCACGGGCGTTAGCGCCGCCACCAGCGGCAACGTCCTGAAGTTCAGCAGCACCGACTACGGCTCCGACGCCTTCGTCAGCGTCACGACGATCAGCGGCACCAGCGGCATCACCGACACCAAGGACTACGGCCAGGACGCCACGGTCACGGTGAACGGGGCCGCCGCCGACACCGACGGCCTCTCCGTCAAGTTCCGCAACAGCAACCTCGACATCGAGTTTGACCTGAACCTGAACATGGGTGCCACGGCCGTCACCAAGCAGTTCGCCGTCACCGGCGGCGGGGCGACCTTCAGCCTCGGCAGCAAGGTCACCGAGACCGACAAGGCCAGCCTCGGCATCGGCAGTGTCTCCACGGGCAGCCTCGGCCTGGACGGAAACTTCCTCTCCAGCCTCGCCAGCGGCGGCTCCAACAGCCTGACGAGCGACAACCTCGTCACCGCCCAGCGCGTCGTGGACGAGGCCGTCAAGCAGGTCAGCCAGACGCGCGGCCGGCTCGGCGCCTTCCAGAAGTTCGTGATCAACTCGACGGTGAACCAGCTCGGCGTCGCCTACGAGAACGCCTCGGCCGCCGAGAGCGCGATCCGCGACACGGACTTCGCCTTCGAGACCGCCCAGCTCACGCGGGCGCAGATCCTGGCCCAGGCCAGCACCAACGTGCTCGCCCAGGCCAACTCCCAGCCGCAGCTGGCCCTCCAGCTTCTCGGCTAACGCACGCGACGGTCGCGCAAGCGAGCGAAGCATCTGAAGTGATCCCCCACCCCCGGCCCCCAAAGGGCCGGGGGTTTTCGCATGCCCATCCACCGCCGGGCGCACCGGCAACGTCGCCCGCGCTTGTCCCCCGAACGCCTCTTACGCATGATGCCGCCGTGCCCGAGACGCAGGAACCCACGCCAGCCGAACCGCTCGAGCCGGAACCCGTGAGTCTCGACTACGCCGCCGAGGCGGGCGTGACCCGCGCTCAGAAGCTGGCCTGGGTCGTCTACGACTGGGCCAACAGTGGCTTTGGCCTGATCTTCGGCGGGCCCCTCTTCACAACGGTCTTCATCGCCAGGCTCCTGCCGCAGCAGCCGGACTGGCCGCGCGACGATTCCCTGCCGGTCGAGGCGGTGCCGACGGGCCTGACGATCCTGGGCGCGCGCATCGGCGGGGACAGCGTGCTGGCGCTGCTGGTGGCGCTGGTTGCGCTGCTGACGTGTGTCGGTGCTCCCGTGCTCGGGGCGCTTGCCGATCTGCGAGGCTGGCAGAAGGGGCTCTTCGTCGCATTCGCGCTGACGGGCTCGCTCCTGGCAATGAGCACCGCCATCCTGCTCCCCGGCGACGGCGGGGGGCGATGGGCGCTGGCGGCAGTGATCTACGTCGCCTCGATGTTCTGCTTCAGCATCAGCAACACGTACTACAACGCCTTCCTGCCGCGCCTGGCGCCGCCTCGCCGGCAGGGGAGCCTCAGCGGCTGGGGGTTCGCGGCGGGTTACATCGGGGGCGCCGTGGCGCTGGTGGCGGCGGTGTTCCTGCTTCCGAGGATCGTGACGGGCGTCGGCCCGATGCTGGCGGTGGGGGGATTGTGGTGGCTCCTCTTCTCGATCCCCGCGTTCGTGCTGCTGCCGCGCATCGCGCCGGCCCTTCCGGCCGACACCGGGCCCGCCGTCGGAAGCGCCGGAACCCTCGCACCATCGCTCGCGCGGTCGGTGCTGCTGGATCCGTTCCGGCGCGTCGGCTCGACGCTGAAGCACCTGCGCCAGTTCCGGATGCTCTTCCTGTTCCTGCTGGCGTTCCTGCTCTACACGAACGGGACGGAGACGATCATCTACCTCTCCCCCGCCTTCGGCACGCGCGTGCTGGGGATGGCGGAGCAGTCGCTGACCGTGATGTTCCTGATCGTGCAGGTCGTCGCCTTCGTGGGCGCCATCGCCTGCGGCTACCTTGCGGACCGCGTCGGCAACAAGCCCGTGATCATCGGGACACTGGTGATCTGGTGCCTTGGCGTGACGGTGACCTACTTCGTGCAGACGCCGCTCCAGTTCACCCTGATGGGGTGCGTCATCGGACTCGTCCTGGGCGGCGTGCAGTCGAGCAGCCGCGCCATGATGAGCCGCCTCGCGCCCGATGAGATGCGCAACGAGGCGTTCGGCTTCTACGCCGTCGGCAGCAAGGCAATGGCGATCCTCGGCCCGCTGCTCTACGCCGGCATCAGCGCCAGCCTCGGCCCGCGCGCCGCGGTCTTCGCGGTGCTCCCGTTCCTGCTGGGCGGGCTGATCATCCTCCTCCCGGTGCGCGAGCCGAGGTCCGCCGAGCAGCCGGCACCAGCCGTCTGATCGACCCGCGTCACACCTCAACAGCCTGCTGCGGGTCGCGCAGGGCCTCCTCACGGCCGGTCACCACCGCCCGCTGCGCCACGAGTTCGCGCAGGGCGTCGTGCTCACCCTCGCGGCCGATCGCCAGCACGTGGCACACCTTTCCATCCGCGTCCACGCCGATCTCGGCGAAGTCCGGGGCATCGATATTCGTGCTCCCGCGCACGATGCGCCGGTCGATGAGTCGCGGCATGCCCCAGCCCCGCGCCTTCAGCCCGAAGACGCGGCTGTCCCATCCCGGCAGCTCGTCCCACGACTCCAGGGGCTCGTCGCGCGACGCGTGCACCATGTTCCGCCCCGCCAGCCGGCCCGTCGCCTCGGCGATCGGCGCGTGCCCCTGCCGAACGTGCTTGCCGAAGCGCGTATCGAACACCGCGCTGCAGTCGCCCGCCGCCCAGATGCGCTCGACGCCCTGGTCGGCCCCGGCGCGGCAATGGGCGTCGCACGTCACGGCTCGGCCCATGGGAATGCTCGTGTTCTGCAGCAGACGGCGATCGACGTGCATCCCGACGCACGCCACCGCGAAGTCGCACTGGAGCACCTCGCCACCGGAAAGCTGCACGCGCTGCACGCGCCCATCCCCCACCAGCGCCGTCGGCGGATTCGCGGCGTGAACGATCACCTCGTGCTTCTGGAGCAGGGCCAGCAGAAAGCGCCCCGCAGCCTCGCCGGCCACTTCCGACCACGGCAGGGCGCTTTCCGTCGCCAGTTCCACCCAGAGCCCGCGGCTCCGCAGGGCGGCGGCGATCTCGATGCCGAGCAGGCCGGCGCCGACCACCACGCCCCGCCCGCAGCCGCGCGGGTGGGGGCGACCCTCCTCCAGCGCCTGACCGATGCGCGTCAGCAGGGCGTCGGCATCGGCCAGAGACCTGAGGTAGTAGAGGCCTGGCAGGCCCGCCCCCGGCAGTTCCAGCGGCGCGACCATTCCGCCGAACGAGAGCAGGCACTGCTCGTACTGCACCACGCTCCCGTCGTCGAACGTCGCGCGATGCCGCTCCGGCTCCAGCCAAGTGACGCGACGGCCCGTCACGAGCTGCACGTCATGCTCCGAAAACCAGTCCGCCGGCAGCGTGGGGAGCTGGTCGCGCTCCACCTCCCCGAGCAGGTAGTCCTTCGAAAGCGGCGGGCGGTGATACGGACGCACCACTTCCTGCCCCACGAGCAGGAGGCTGCCGGTCGCGTCGAGTTCGCGAATGGCGACGGCGGCGCTGCTGCCGGCGAGGCCGGCGCCGACGAGCAGGTACTTGACGTGCAACGGCCGGGAACTGGCGGTCATCGGTGCCTGCATGATCCAACCTCCGTGCGAGCGCTGCGGCGCGGGCGACCGGGAGTGCGCGGCCTTGCAGCGCCCCGTGAACGCCTTCCGGCTCGCCCCTGCCTGATTCAGTACGGCCGGCTCACCTCCATAGATCGTCATCGGTCGGGGCGGGGTCAACGCAAAAACGCCGGCGCCCCCGCCCGCTCGCGCGGGGCGGCTGCGACATAAGATCATCCGCCGTGAGCAACACCCTTTCCGACGCCCCCAGGGCCCTCGTTCTCCGCGCCGCCGGCACCAACTGCGACGGCGAGACCGCCCACGCCTTCCGCCTGGCGGGGGCCGAGCCCGTCCGGCTGCATATCAACCGCCTCGCCGAGAATCCCGCCCTCCTGGAGGACTTCGACCTCCTGGCGATCCCCGGGGGCTTCAGCTACGGCGACGACATCGCCGCCGGCCGGATATTGGCGGACCAGCTTAACCGGACGCTGGGGGACGAGCTGCTCCGCTTCGTCGATGCCGGCAAGCCGGTGATCGGCATCTGCAACGGGTTTCAGGTGCTTGTTCAGACGCGGCTCCTGGGGCAAGCGACGCAGCGACGAAGCGACGAAGCGACGAAGGGGCCTGAGGCGGGCGTCGGTTCCGACCGCCTGTGCACGCTGACGGAGAACGCGCAGGGGCGGTTCGTCTGCCGGTGGATCAGGCTGAAGAAGATCGCGCCGCACTGCGTCTGGACGCAGCAGTGGTCGGACGACGAGGAGATCGAGCTGCCGATCGCGCATGCCGAGGGCCGGCTGGTCTTCCGCGACACAGCGGCACGCGACCTGCTGGAGTCGCGCAACCGCGTGGCCCTGCGCTACACGGGCGTGGTCGGCGGGGATGTACCGGACCTTCCGCCCAATCCCAACGGCAGCACGAACGACATCGCGGCGCTGTGCGACGAAAGCGGCCTGGTCCTGGGCCTGATGCCGCACCCGGAGCGCTACGTGGACGAATCGCAGCACCCGGCCTTCACGCGCCGGCGGATGGAAGGGACGCCCGAAGGCACGCCGGCGGGCCTGCGCCTCTTCCAGTCGGCGGTGGAGCACGTGACGGCAAGGGTTTGAGATCCGAATGACGAAACCAGAATGACGAATCAATGACGAAGCTCGAATGACCAATGGTTTAAGGACGGAGGACCTGCTAGAGCTTGCGGCGGATAGCGCCGAAGATGAGGTTCAGTTCCTTGGCTTCCTGCCATAGGGCTCGCGCTGCGTCACGGTGTTCCGGGGAGGCGGCGGCAATCATGCGCAGCCAGTGCTTGCTCTCGCGTGCCTCGCGCCGGCACAGTCCGATCTTGAAACGGAAGTCCTTCTTCGAATCCGCGTCGTCCGCCTCGCAGTAGTTGGCCCCGACGCTTGTTCCGGCTCGAACGAGCTGGCTGATGAGCGGTCGTGTCACGGAAGTCTCGCCGATCCCCTTTGCGAACTGCACCACGCGCTCCCCGAACACGGCGGTGCGCTCAGCGAGATCGAATTTGTCGCGTGCCTGCTTCTCCGTCATTGGTCATTGGTGCTCGGTCATTGATTCGTCATTCTGGTTTCGTCATTCGGACTTCGCTCATCGCCTATGCCAGCAGCGACTCGATCAGCTGCGCCAGGAAGATGTATGTCGCGATTTCCGCGATGATGAAGGCCACCGCGAACGCGACGGCCTCCCCCTGGTCCAGGTCCATCATCGTCATCAGCATCGTCACGATCAGCCCGCCGTAGACGAAGATCGCGAAGCACCCGATCCACGGCTCCACCAACGACAGGACCGCCGACGCCGTCATCACGATCCCGCCCAGGCGCAGCGTCTCGCGCCAGAACGAGTCGAAACCCGATCCGAACAGGATCGCGATGCCCATCGCCATCACCAGCGCCACGACGGTCTTGATGACGGCGATCACCAGCACGACGATCCCCACGCCCGCGGCGGTGAACAGGTCGAACTGCCCCGCGTAGAGCATGCTCCCGAACATCATCACCAGCGCGGAGATGCCGATCATCAGGACGGGGGTGAGCCAGTCCCACAGGTTCTGCTCCGCCTGCTCGCGCTCGATGGCGGTCATGCGCGAGGGCGACCGGCGCGGCCGGGGCCCGGCGTAGCCGAGGGTGCGCGCCGGCGGGGCGGCCCGTGGCCCGGCGGAGACGGCCCGCGGCGTCCGGCGCGTCGTCGCCAGCGGCGCGGGGTCCTTCAGCGGAATCGGGTCGAGCTCACGGGAATCGTTCGGCTTGGGCATGGCGTTCCCCCTCCGGGTTCGGCAGAGATGATCCGACCACCCTCCGCGGCCGGCGGGCAGAGGGTAACGGAAGCCCCGGGGTCGCGGTAGCGCCGACGGGGCGCGCAGGCCGGCTCTCGGACTCTTCGCACCTGTCGCGGCCGGCGTGGGACCTTCGGCGCCAGCGCCACATACACTCCGCCATGACCGAGCCAAACAAAAGCTGGCAGGCCCGCATCGCCGAGGCGACCGATGCCCTCGGGCAGGACTTCGTCGAGAGCGTCAGCTACGACTGGCGGCTCTACAAGCAGGACATCGCCGGAAGCATCGCCCACGCGACGATGCTGGCGAAGGTGGGGCTCATCACCGAGGCCGACCGCGATGCCATCGAGAAGGGGCTCAAGGAGATCGAGGGGGAGATCGACGAGAGCGGCCCGAACTGGCCGGGCTTTGATAAGCAGTACGAGGACATCCACATGTGCGTGGAGAAGGCCCTGATCGACAAGGTCGGCGAGCCGGGCCGCAAGCTGCACACGGGGCGAAGCCGGAACGATCAGGTGGCGATGGACCTTCGGCTTTGGATCATCGACCACGCCGCCAAACTGGACGAACTTGGGTACGACCTGGCACGGGCGTTCGTTTCATTGGCCGACAGATCGATCGACATCGTGATGCCGTCTTACACGCATCTTCAGCGTGCTCAACCAATCTCGGCGGCGGCCGAGTGCCTCTGCTGGGAGCGCATGAAGGCGATGGACGACTTCGAGTATCTCGCCTCGTCGGATTTGGAGGAGTCGCCACTGGGAGCGGGTGCCATTGCTGGCACTTCGCTCCCGATCGACGCGGGAATGACGAGCCGCGCCTTCAATCTGAACCACCCGCCGATGAACAGCATCAAAGCAACTGCGACTCGCGACACGGCATTGCGATTCGTTTGGGCATGCGCGATGACGGCGATGCACCTCTCCCGCTGGGCCGAGCAGTGGATTATCTACTCATCGGCCGAGTTTGGCTTCATCAGGACCGCCGACCGCTACACCACCGGAAGCTCGATGATGCCGCAGAAGCGCAACCCGGACATGCTCGAGCTCATCCGCGGCCGCTGCGGCAACGTCTACGGCAACCTCGTCGCCCTGCTGACCATCTGCAAGGGCCTGCCGATCGGCTACAACCGCGACCTGCAGGAGGACAAGCGCCACGTCTTCGCCGCCTACGACACCGTCAGCAGTTGCCTCACGATGGCCGCGGCGATCGTCAACTCGACCGAGTTCGTCAAGGAGCGGTGCGAGGCGGCGTGCGAGGGAGGCTTCATGGACGCGACCAGCCTCGCGGAGTATCTCGTCGTCAAGGGCGTGCCCTTCCGCACCGCTCACCAGGTGGTCGGCGGGCTGGTCGCCAGGTGCGAGCGCGAGGGGAAGGCCAGGCTCTCGGACCTGAGCGTGCAGGACTTCGCCGAGGCGGTCACGAGCGCCGGTTCTGAACTCTCCAATCTCAAATCACCCATCACCGACGACGTCTACGCGTGCCTTGGAGCAAGGAACGTCGTCGCCCGCTACCAGTCCGCCGGCGCCGCCGGAGGCGAGCCGCTGAAGAAGCAGCTGGCGGAGTGGAAAAAGCGCTTAGGCCTCTGACCAGATGCGCACGAGAAGGTTGGCCACAGATGAACACGGACGCACACGGGTGAGTGACGGAACTTGTGGCGAGGGCATCCTGCCCGCCCCGGCCACGCTCCTCCGGCTTCATCCGTGTGCATCCGCTTCACCTGTGCCACAAGCTTCTCGCGCGCAGGATGCCCCGGCCACGATGCCCGCTACTCATCCGTCGGAGTCGGAGATCGCCCCTGGCTGAAAGTCCTGGACCAGGCGCCCGATCGCGTTCGCCACCGCCCGGATCTTCTCCTCCAGGTCGTTCGTCGCCGGGATGCGGATCAGGCGCGGGTGGCCGCACCAGACCGACGCCAGCAGCCGTCCCGTCTCCAGCGCGCCCCGCGCGTCCTCGAAGCGCGCGCGGTTGCTCGCCTCCCCGTCATAGAGGTGGCTCCCCAGCGCTGCGGCGCTCTCCAGCAGAAGCACCGCGTCGTAACGCATCAGCTCGTCCGTCGGATCCACGCCCTGGTCGCGCCAGTACGCGCCGGGCCCGTCCGGCCAGTAGGCGCTGCCGTCGATCGTCCCGCGATCCAGCAGAAGCAGTCGGTCGCCCCGCTCGTAGGCCAGGGCGGCCAGTCGATCCTCCTGCACGCGCTGGAAGCGGTAGATCTCCCGCTGCACCTCGCGCCGGCCGTCCGCGTCGAGGCGATCCCACCGCGTCCGACGGGCGGCGTAAACCTGCGTCGCCGCCTCCGGCACGAGCATCACGCCGCCTACCTCCTCGCGCCATGCCGCGAGATGGGCGCCGTCCGCCAAGGCCTCGGCGATGACCGTCTTGCCCGCCCCCGGCCCGCCGGTCAGGACGATGCGCGTCAGCGGGCTGGTCGGCGTGGATGACATCAAAGCGTGCCGGCCTGCGGCGGCGCCGGCGGCGCGATTGCAGGACGCGCCCCTGCGTCTCAGGCGACCTGGGCGTACTCGACCCGCCGGCCGTAGCGCAGGCGCTCGTAGAGCCCCGTGACGCTGGCCTTTCTCAGGAACAGGAGCACCTGCGCCAAGCCTCCCAGCGCCAGATCACCACCGACACGATCACCGCCAGCAGCAGGAGCCACGGCAGGATCATGATCAACATGTTCATGGGCGAGGACAAGGTGTTCTCCTCGTTCGGGTCGTCAGGCGAGCGGCGGACGCCCCAGCGAGCGGCGGATCGTGCTGATCTGCCCGATGTGCGTCGCCGCGTGGATCGGCATGAACAGCAGCAGCTCGCCCACCGTCGCGGCGATCGGCAGCGGCTTCGGGAGCGGCTCGTTGAAGCGCGATTCCTCCAACGCCTCGACGGCGGCGACCAGGGCGTCGCGATGCTCCTTGAAGACCTGGGGCAGGAGCTCGGCGTCGCCGAAGTGCTCGGCGCGGGGAGCGACCTCGTCGCGCGCGAAGCGCTTGTCGAAGTCTTCATACGGCAGGGCCGGCAGTGTTTCGACGCCGAGACTGGTGAGCATGTTCCGGTCGCCCAGCGCCAGGTGCCCGAGAATCCAGGCGGCGCAGTTGGCCTGCGGAACGACCCGGTGATGCAGGTCCTGGCGCGACAGGTCGCGGGTGAACATCGTCATCAGCGCGCCGGTGCGCCGCAGGCCGTAGAGGATCGCTTCTCGCGTGGTCATGAAGTTGGCAGCCGCCTTTGGCGAGGCCAGAAGAATATCATCATGGACGCAGGAGGCCAGAGGATGCCGCGCCTCGTGGACTACGCCATCGTTCTAAAGACCGCCGTGACCGCAGGGTTGCGGTCGGTCTATCCCAACGGCGCCGCCTTCGTGCTGAACACCGATCCCGCCCACGTCGCCGGGTGGGCCGCGGGGGAGGATCGCACGATCCTCCCCGAGATGCGCGAGCGGCTCCGCGTGACGGACGAGCCGCTGGCGGCGCTGGCGGGGCGTGCCTGGCGAGACCTGTTCCCCGAAAGCCAGGAGGCCTGGCTCGCCCCGGTTCACCACTGGGCGGCGGAACTGGAGCACGGGGAGGGGCCGTGGATGAAGTCGCTGCTGACGGAACTGGGGCTCGACGCGGAGCGGCTCCGGACGCGCCACAAGGCCGACGCAGTGGGCTTTGGCGCCTGGGAGGCCGACCGTTTCGAGGCCGCCCTGGGCCGGATCGTTCGGAACCTGTGGAAGAGCGACTTTGCGCTGCTGTTCCCGGGGTCGGCGGTCTACTGCGCGGTGCATCATCACGGGCAGCTCTGGTGGCAGTGTCGCGAGCCGGGGACGGCCGACGCGCTGCTGCGCATGGCCGAATGAGGCAGGACGCGCTTGCGTCCCGGCGTAACTGTTGATCGGGCCGAACGTTGTGAGCCGGGCTCGCGCCCCGCGCTTTCGCGCGCTCCCGCGGGGCGCGGGCGGCGGTAGAAGTGGGGAACCGGGCAATCGAGTTTCAACCCGCCTTACAACGGAGCTTGCGCCATGCCGATGTCGAGTCTTCAGGATGCGTTCACCCACGAGCTGAAGGACATTTACCACGCCGAGAAGCAGCTCCTCCGCGCCCTGCCGAAAATGGCCAAGGCGACGGAGGACGAGGAGCTTCGCAGCCTCTTCGAGGAGCACCTCGAGCAGACCAAGGGACAGGTCGAGCGCCTCGAAAAGGTCTTCGAGCAGGTCGGCAAGACCCCCCGCGGCGAGAAGTGCGAGGGAATGGCCGGCATCATCGAGGAAGGGCAGGCGATGATGGAGCAGGACGCCGAGGCCGACGTCATGGACGCCGTGCTCATCGGCTCGGCCCAGAAGGTGGAGCACTACGAGATCGCCAGCTACGGCACGATGTGCGCCTGGGCCGAGCAGCTCGGGATGCAGGATGCCCTGCGCCTCCTCAAGCAGAACCTCGCTGAGGAGAAGCAGACCGACGAGAAGCTCTCGCGCTTCGCCGAGGCGCGCAAGAACCCCGCCGCCGCGGAACCGGTTCAGTAGCCGTCAGAGCGTCTCCAGCGACCGGCGCGTCCGGTCGTCGGAGACATTGCCGGTGTTGAGCGTGCCCGCGGGCTCGAAGAGAAGGACATGCACCTCCTCCCGGGCCCGCGGGCAGTGCTCCAGCCCGCGCGGGATCACGATCAGCTCACCGGGCGCGATCTCCTCCCAGCGCTCCTCGCCGGCCACGCGCATTCCCATCTGCAGCCGCCCGCGCACCACCAGGAACAGCTCGTCCTCCTCGTCGTGGCGGTGCCACACGAAGTCGCCCAGCAGCCGGGCCAGCCGGACGTGCTGCCCGTTCAGCTGCGCCACGATCCGCGGATTCCAGTGATCCGGGATCGCCGCGAACTTCTTTTCCAGGTTGATCGGGCGCGGGGACTCGGGCATGGCGGCATGCTACCGCGCGGTCCGGGAAGATCGCCCGCGGTGCTGCTGACGGGGCATTCGTTTGTGAACTGAAGCGGCGGCGACTCCTCGCCGATGCGTTTGGTGCAACCACACGGCCCCCCACGCAAGGAGTCCCGATGCTCGCACGTTCGATCGTCCGCCTTCGCGGCACGTTCAGCCACGTCCTGACCGGTCTGCTCGCCGGCCTCATTCTCGTCGGGTCCGGCGGCCTCGTCGGCTGCGCGACCGTCGTCTCCGACGGCGGGGGCGAGCGCCCGCTGATGGTCACGAGCGAGCCCGCCGGGGCCGCGGTCTACACGAAGCGGGGGATGGAAGACTGGCGCAAGCACCCCGGCGTGACGCCGACGACGATCCACCTCGACCCCGCCAAGGGGAATGGCGACTACCAGCTCAAGCTGGAGCTGGGGGGGTACGAGCCGTTGCTCGCCCACATCAGCAGCGACGTCGACCCGTGGCTCTTCGGCAGCATGGCCCTAACGCTGGTTTTCGTCGTCCCGGGCCTGGTCGCGACGGGCGTCGACTTCGCCACCGGCGCGTGGAAGAAGCTGGACCACGAGAGCATGCACCTGCACTTCCCGGCCGATCGCAGCGCCTCCACGGCGGACTGACTGGCCCTCGGGCCGCGCAGGGGGCGTCGCGGGGCGGTGGCAGGGCGGGGGTACGCCGCTATCATCTTCGACCTATGAGCTGGATCGTTGAGGATCGCCGCCACGCACGCATGGAGTCGGGTCAGCCGCTGCTGACCGAGGAGATGCAGCGCCACGTCCGGGAGGTTCTCTTCCCGCGCTACCCGACGAAGCGGGCCTGCCTGCTGCCGGTGCTCCACCTCGTGCAGCACGAGTACAACTGGATCCCGCCCGAGGCGATGCAGGAGGTGGCCGAGTTTCTCGAGCTGGCTCCCGCCGAGGTGCTCGACACCGCCAGCTTCTACGAGGAGTACTGGCTGACGAAGCGTGGCAAGTACCTGATCGGGGTCTGCCGGAGCCTCGCGTGCGAGGTGTGCGGATCGGATCGGATCATCGAGGGGCTCGTGGACAAGCTCGGCGTGGAGGTCGGCGAGACGACCGATGACGAACGTTTCACGCTGATCGAGATGGAGTGCCTCGGTTCCTGCGGCACGGCGCCGGTGGCGCTGGTGAACGAGCTGCTGCACGAGGAAATCACCCTCGAAGGCCTCCTGTCGCATCTCCAGACCGTTCCGGACGACCCGCACGACTACCACGACCCGGTGATCACCTTCGACGTGCCGCACGGCAATCCGCCCGGCAGCGGCGGAGTCGAGCCGCAGGGGGCAAGCGTCGCCGCCCCCATGCCGCCGACGCACGGCACCCCTGGCAAGGCGAAGAAGGGGCCTGCCAAGAAGGGCCGCGGGAAGAAGAAGGGTGGCGGGGCGTAACGCGCTCCCGGCCAAGTGAGGACAACAGTCCCGCCCGCTTCCGACCCCGGAGCGGGCGGTTGTCGTCAGTCAGGCGCCTCGTCCTACGCTTGCTCCATGAGGCAACACGTCACGATCGTGACCGGCGCCAGCCGCGGCGTGGGGCGGGCGACCGCGGTCGAGCTCAGCCGGCGTGGCGGGGCCGTCGCCATCGTGGCCCGCGACCAGACGGACCTGGCCGAGACCGCCCGCCTCTGCGAGGCCGCAGGCGGGACGTGCCTCGCGAGGCGGGCCGACATCACCAGCGAATCAGACCTCTCCGGCGTCGCCCAGAAGGTCGTTGACACGTTCGGCGGGATCGACGGGGTGGTGAACAACGCCGGCTACGCCCCGCAGGCGGGCGTGGAGGAGACAGGCGCAGCTCTCTTCGACCGAACGCTGGCGGTGAACCTGACGGCGGCGATGACGTTGTCGCGCCTGGCCTGGCCTCACCTGCGCCAGTCCGGGGCCGCCGGACGGCGACCCGTGATCGTCAACGTCAGCAGCATGTCGGCAATCGATCCGCTTCCGGGCTTCGTCGCCTACGCCGCCGCCAAGGCGGGCCTGCTGGGGCTGACGCGTGCCCTGGCGCGCGAAGGGGACGCGGAGGGGATCCGGAGCGTCGCCATCATCCTGGGTGGCGTCGAGACGGCGATGTTCCGCGGGCTGAAGGGGGTGGAGGGCGTGCCGACCGAGGCGCTGCTGACACCCGAGGAAGCGGGGCACGCGATCGCCGAGTGCCTGCTCGGCCCGTTCGCCTACGGCAGCGGGGAGGGGATCTACCTGCGCAAGCGCATCTGAGACGTCGCCGAGAATGCACCGTCGATCCACAGGCGCAGCTTTTGCGCGTCACCGGAGCGGGAGTGATGTCGCCGCGGGCTGTGGGTTTGTGCCGATGAATCCGGCCCGGTTGAGCGATCGGCGACGCGGCGCGCTTATCGGATCATGCATGACGGGCATGGGCGCGTGAGCGAGGGGCCGGCGTGCTGTATAGTTCGCCCACACCCGTGCCGGCGGCTTGGAAGCCTCGGCCGTAAGCGACGCCGCCACGCCCCACTGGCCCCCGCATGCCGCGCCACTCAGCATTGGACACTGTGCGCCTGACGGCCGGCCGGCCGAGGCTGCTCGTCAACCGGCGGGCCCTGCTCTTCAACCTCCGGCAGATCCGCACCTTCGCAGGCGAAGGCGTGCGGGTGTGTGCGGTGGTGAAGGCGGACGCCTACGGGCACGGCGCGCGCGGCGTCGTGGACGTGCTCACGAACTTCTACACGCCGCAGATGCCGGCGCCCGCGATCGACGCCGTCGCCGTCGCCAGCCTCGCCGAGGCAGACGCGCTGCCGGACATCGACGTGCCCATCTTCGTGCTCCGCCCCGTGGAGTGCGTCTACCTCGGCGACAACCGCGCCGAGCTGGAGGACGCCCTCCGCCGCGGCGTGATCCTCTCGCTGATCAGCACCGCCGCCGTGGACGACGTGTCGCGCCTGGCGGAGCGGCTGGGCGTGCGCGCGAATGTCCAGGTGATGCTGGACACGGGGATGATGCGCGAGGGGTGCGACGTCGCGCAGTTCCGCAAGGTGATCGCCTCCGTGCTGGCGCGGCCGAGCCTCTCGCTGCGGGCCATCGGCACGCACTTCACCGACGCCGAAGCGGGCGAGGAGCCGTACAGCGACGAACAGCTGCGCATGTTCCACGAGACGGTCGACCCGCTGCTCCCCTACCTCCCGCCGGGCATCATCAAGCATGCCGGCAACAGCGGGGGGACGTTCTTCTGCGAGGACGACACGCTCGACATGGTGCGCCCGGGCCTGTCGCTCTACGGGCTGGACCCGACGGGGCGTCCGAGCGTCGATCGCCCGCTGCGGCCGGTGGCGAAGTGGACGGCGCCGCTCCTGAGCCTGCGCGATGCCGCCTCGGGAAGCACGGTGGGCTACAACCGCACGTGGCGTGCAGGCAAGCCGACGCGGCTGGGCCTCGTGCCGGTCGGCTACGCCGATGGCTATCCGCGTTCCCTCTCGAACCGGGGCGTGGTGCGCCTGCCGGCCCCCGCGACGGTCGATGGCGTGGCCCCGCGCGATGCCTTCTGCCCGGTGGTCGGGCGCGTGAGCATGGACTACCTGACGATCGACCTCACCGACGCCCCCTGGGCCCACCCGGGCGACGAGGTCGTGCTCCTCGACGACGACCCGACCAGCCCGTGCAGCGCATACGCGCTGGCGCAGCAGACCGGGACCATCCCGTACGAGATCCTCTGCAACATCGGCCCCCGCATCATCCGCGTCGGCGCCAATCCGACCGACGCCGAGATGACCGCCGCCAACTGACGAGCCCGACGCCCGCCGCTGCCTGCCGGCGCTCTCGCGTTCACTTGCGCTTTTGCGCCGCGAACTTGCGGAGCTGGGCGACGGTCATGCAGTTGACGATGTCCTTCTTCGTCGTCCAGGCGCGCCGGGCGACGCCCATTCCGCCCGCAAGCTGGGCGGAGAGCTCGACCGTGGAATGCGCGTCGGTGTTGACTGCCAGGAGGCAGCCCGCCTCGATGGCGCCGCGGGCGTGCACGTCCGCCAGGTCCAGGCGTGCGTAGTTGGCGTTGATCTCCAGCGCCGTGCCCGTCTCGGCGGCGGCCTTGAAGATCGCTGGGAAATCCAGCGGCAGGCCGGGACGCCCGTTGACGATGCGGCCGGTCGGGTGGCCGATCACGTTTACGTACCGGTTCTCGATCGCCCGCAGGATGCGCGCCGTCGCCTTGTCCGGCTCCTGCCGCAGCGCGACGTGCGGGCTGGCGACGACCCAGTCCAGCTCCGCCAGCACGGCGTCGTCGTAGTCGAGCCGGCCGTCGGCGAGGATGTCCACCTCGCTCCCCGCCAGGATCTCGATTCCGCTGATCCGCTCGTTTGCGGTTCGGATCGCCTCGATGTGCTTCATCAGCCGCTGCTCGTCCAGCCCGCTGGCCTGCGTCTGCGTCTTGGAGTGGTCGGTGATGGCCAGGAACTTGTAGCCGAGCGCCTTGGCCGCCTCCGCCATCTCCTCGATGCTGGCGATGCCGTCGCTGGCGCTGGAGTGGGTGTGCAGGTCGCCGCGGTAGTCGGCGAGGGTGACGAGCTTCGGCAATTCTCCTTTCATCGCCGCTTCGATTTCCCCCTGGTCCTCGCGCAGCTCCGGGGGGATGTACTCCATGCCGAACCACTTGTAGATCTCCTCCTCGGTGGCGCCGGCGACGGGCTTCACCGTCGGGACTTCCCCCGGCTTGCGGACGGCGGCGTCGAACGCCTTGGCCTCGTAGAGGCCCCACTCGTTGAGCGTGTGCCCCTTGTTCTGCGCGATCGAACGGAGGCGGATGTTGTGCTGCTTGCTGCCGGTGAAGTACATCACGGCGGCGCCGAAGCTGGCGGGGGGGACGACGCGGCAATCCACCTGGAGCCCCTCGTGCGTGACGGCGCTGCACTTGGTGTCGCCGAGGCCCAGCACACGATCGAACTGCGGAAACTGGCTGAACTGCTCCAGTACCGCCGGCGCGGCCGTCCCCTTCTTCGTCGTGACGACGAAATCGAGGTCGCCGATCGTCTCGCGGCAGCGCCGGACGGAGCCGCAGAGCTGCACCTTGTCCACGCCGTTGAGCTCGGCGAGCTGCTGCTGGATGTCGGCGGCGGCGCGGACGGCGTGGCCGAGCGTCCGGCGCTGGCTGGAGACCTCGCGCGCCGCGATTCCCTGCTGGATCTGCTCGATCTTCTTCTTCCCAATGCCGCGGAGCCCGTCGAGCGTGCCGTCGGCAATGGTGGCCGAAAGCTGGTCGATCGTGGTGATGTTCCGCTCCTGCCAGAGCATGCGGACGGTCTTGGGCCCAAGGCCGGGGACGCCGAGCATGTCGACGAGCCCCTCGGGGACGCTGGTGGTCAGTTCGTCGTAGTCGGGGCTGGCGCCGGTTTCGAGCCAGTCGCAGATGATCTTGGCGCTGGATCCGCCGATGCCGTTGATCTTCTCGACAGCCTTGCGCCCGCCCTCGCGGTGGATGCCGCGGATGTCCTGTGGCATGTTCTCCAGCACGTCCTTGACCTTGAAGAAGGCGATCGCTTTGAAGGGGTTCTCCCCCTTGAGATCGAGGATGCGCGACATGCGCGAGAAGAGACGGGCAAGGGCCTTGTTGTCAGCGCTGGCGGCCATGCGGGCATGCTAGCTCGTGTCGCTCGGTCGCCGGAGATCGCGAAGGCGCAAAGGCGCGAAGAGAAACCAAAGCGGTGGGCGGGGGAGCCCCTCTGGCACCGATGGCCTCTCTCCTTCTGCTCCTTGCGCCCTCTTTGCGCCTTCGCGACTTCGCGATCTCTGGCTCTGCTGTGGATAGGGTGTCGCCGGCAGAAACCGCCGCGAAGGTACGGCAACTGTTCGTATAATCGGCGTCATGCCCACCGGCCCGTTCGCACACCTTCACGTCCACACCCACTACTCCATGCTCGATGGAGCGTGCCGGGTGAAGGACATCGTCCGCCGCACGAAGGAAATGGGGATGGAGGCGGTGGCGATCACCGACCACGGGGCGATGTTCGGAGCGGTGGAGTTCTACACGGAGTGCAGGGAGGCGGGGATCAAGCCGCTGGTGGGCATCGAAGCGTACATGTCCCCCACCGACCGTCGGGACAAGAGCCTGAAGATGGGGGAGGGGGCCTTCCACCTGCTCCTGCTGGCGCAGAACATTACCGGCTACCGGAACCTGCTGAAGCTCAGCAGCCTCAGCTACAAGGAAGGCTTCTACTACAAGCCGCGCATCGACAAGGAGATCCTGCGGCAGTATTCCGAAGGCCTGATCGCCACCAGCGCCTGCCTGGGCGGGGAGGTGTGCGACGCGCTCATGAAGCGCAACACCAAGGTCGCGAAGGAGGTGGCGGAGCTCTACCTGGACATCTTCGGGCCGGATCGCTTCTTCATCGAGGTTCAGAACAACGGCATCCGCGAGCAGGACGAGGTGAACCCGGAGCTTGCGGAGCTGGCTTCGAAGCTCGGTGTCGGACTTGTGGGCACCAATGACGTCCACTTCCTGGAGAAGGACGATCACTTCGCCCACGACTGCCTCTGCTGCATCAGCATGGGCAAGCTGCAGACCGACGAGAACCGGCTGATCTATCCCCGAGCGCTCTACCTCAAGAGCCCCGAGGAGATGCGCGAGGGGCTCGCCGCCTGGCCCGAGGCCTACGACAACACCAGCCGCATCGCCGCGATGTGCGACCTGGAGCTGGACTTCTCGAAGAAGTACGCACCGGTCTACCAGGTGCCGGCGGACTTTCGCGGCCCGGGCAGCCTGCCCGTTCCGGATGAAGGACAGCAGAACGGGCAGGATGCCCGGGCCACGCAGGACGAGGCCTACCTGCGCCATCTCTGCGAGGAGGGGCTGAAGTGGCGCTACGGCACGACGGACGTGTCGCCGGAGATTCGCGAGCGGCTGGAGAAGGAGATCAGCGTCATCGCGGGCAAGGGGTTCTGCTCCTACTTCCTGATCGTCTGGGACTTCTGCAACTACGCGCGCGAGAACGGCATCCCGGTCGGCGCCCGCGGCTCGGGCGTCGGAACGATGGTCGGCTACCTGCTGGGCCTCTGCAACGTCGACCCGATCCGCTTCGGCCTGCTCTTCGAGCGGTTCATGGATCCCAGCCGCAACGAGATGCCGGATATCGACATCGACATCTGCATGCTCGGCCGGCCGAAGATCATCGACTACGTCCGCCGCAAGTATGGCCACGTCGCCCAAATCATCACCTTCGGCACGCTCGCCGCGAAGGCGGCGGTGCGTGACGTGGGGCGCGTGATGAACCTGCCCCTCTCTGAGGTGGATCGGATCACGAAGCTCATCCCGGGCGTTCCCGGCGTGAAGCTGGCCGACGCCGTCGCGAAGGTGCCGGACCTGAAGGACCTCTACAACCACGACGCGCAGGTGCAGCAGGTGATCGACATCGCCAAGCGCCTCGAAGGGCTTTGCCGCAACGCCGGGTGTCACGCCGCGGGCGTGGTCATCGCCGACCAGCCGCTGGAGGAGCTGGTGCCGCTGTATGTCGACAAGGACGGCAACACGCTCACGCAGTTCGAGGGGCCGGTGGTCGACAAGTGCGGCCTGCTGAAGATGGACTTCCTGGGCCTGCGGACGCTCACGACGCTCCAGCGCTCCGTCGATCTCGTCAAGGAGACCAAGGGGCTCGAGATCGACCTGGAGGCGCTGGGCTTCGACGACCAGGCGGTGTTCGACCTGTTCCGGCGCGGCGAGACGCGGGGCGTGTTCCAGTTCGAGTCCGGCGGGATGCAGGACCTGCTGATGAAGATGAAGCCGGACCGGCTGGAGGACCTGATCGCCGCCAACGCGCTCTACCGGCCCGGGCCGATGGAGCTGATCCCGGACTACTGCAACCGCAAGCACGGGCGCGAGCCGGTGCCGCAGGTTCACCCGCTGATGGACGAGGTGCTGGCCGAGACGTACGGCATCATGGTCTACCAGGAGCAGGTGATGCAGATCTTCAACCGGCTCGGCGGGATCGAGCTGGCCAACGCCTACAAGCTGATCAAGGCGATCAGCAAGAAGAAGGCGGACATCATCGAGAAGTTCAAGCCGCAGTTCATGGAAGGCGCGCAGTCGCGCGGCCTTTCGAAGGAGAAGGCGCGCGAGATCTTCGACCTGATCCTGAAGTTCGGCGGATACGGCTTCAACAAGAGCCACAGCACGCGATACGCGATGGTCGCCTACCAGACGGCCTACATGAAGACGTATCACCCCGTCGAGTACATGGCGGCGCTGCTGACCTTCGAGTCGGGCAACACCGAGAAGGTCGTTGAATACATCGACGAATGCCGGAGCGTGAAGCTGCCGGAGGAGGCCGGCGGCGGACGCGGCATCCAGGTGCTCCCGCCGGACGTCAGCGCCAGCGGAACGGATTTCACGCCGGTGTATCAGGAGGCCAGGCAGGAAGGCACGAAGTCACGCAGGCACGAAGGGGGCCGGAAGCAGGCGAAGGCTTCGAGGCGCAGCGATTCCGGATCCGATCCTTCGCGCCGCCGTGCCGCAGCGGAAGCGAAGCCTCCGCTCGTGCCTCCGTGCCCTTCTGCCACGGGCGTCATCCGCTTCGGCCTCACCGCCGTGCGCGGGGTGGGGGAGAAGGCGGTCGAGACGATCATCGCCGAGCGCGAGGCGCACGGCCCCTTTGCCAGTCTCTTCGACTTCTGCGAGCGCGTGGACACGCGCAGCGTCCAGCGCTCCACGATCGACGCACTCGTCCGATGCGGCGCGTTCGGGAGCATGCACCCCGAGCGCGCGCCCGCCCTGGCGGCGCTGGATCGCGCCTTCGAGGTTGGCCAGCGCGCCCAGGAGGACAAGCGCACCGGACAGGCGGCGCTGTTCGGCGTTCCCGAGGAATCGGCGGGCTCCGCGGCCTCGGCGGGGGCGGACGCTCTGCCGAAGATCCCGGAGTTCCAGGCGAGCGAGCTGCTGAAGTTCGAGAAGGAACTGCTGGGCTTCTATCTCTCGAGCCACCCGCTCACTGAGCACCAGGCCGTCATCGACCGCTACACCACCGCCACCACGCGCGAGGCGATGAACGCCACGGAGGGGACGGAGGTCGTCATCGGCGCGATGATCTCGGTCGTGCGGCCGAAGGTGGCCAAGAGCGGGCGCAGCGCGGGCCAGAAATGGGCGATCGTGGAGTTCGAGGATCTCGACGGGAAGATCGAGGGGATGTGCTTCGCCGAGACCTACTCGGAGATCGAGCAGCGCTACCCGGGCGTCATCCGCAACGAGAACATCGTCTTCGTGCGCGCCCGGGTCGACAAGCGCCGCGAGACGCCGTGCCTGATGGTGACGGACATCCTCCCCATCGACGAGGCGCCGATGAAGCTGACGACGGTCGTGAAGCTCAACCTCGACCGGGAGCGCCACACGCCGGAAATGCTCGTCTCCCTCAAGCCCGTGCTGAAGAAGCACAAGGGCGGCTGCGATGTCTACGCGCAGCTCGTCACCAGCGCTGGCGACTGCGCCGGCGGAAACGGTGAGATCGACGGCCAATCGTCGTCAACTGGCAGGAAGATCACGCTGCGCTTCGCGCCGGAGCTTCGCGTGCGCCCCAGCCGCGACTTCGTCGGCGATGTCGAGCAGGTGCTCGGCAGCGGCAGCGTCGACCTGATCGGCGACGGCCTGAAGCGCCTGCGCCGCCTCGAGCAGCAGAAGCTCTTCGCCGCCGAACGCGCCGAAGAGGAGACCGCCGTCGCCGTGGACGACGCCGGCATCAGCGACGCAATCGATCCGGAAGAGGACGAGTAGCTACCAGCGGCGGAAGCGGCCCGGGTCAGGGCGCGTCGTCCGACGTCGCCGCGGGCGGGGTGGACTCGATGCCCAGCCCCTCGCTCACCGGCTCCCACAGCACGCGCGAGGCGAGCCACACGCCGAAGATTGCCACCGCGACCACGAAGATCGCCACCAGCAGCTTCAGCCAGGGCACCTTCCCCAGCGTGTCCGCGACCCCGCGCTTGCGGTCGAGGTTGAACGCCGTCGCAAGCTCACGCGTCGTCAGCAGCGCGTCCCCCCCGTCGCGCGGGGCGGGCGGGAGCGGGCGCGGCATGTGCGGCCGGCGCGCCAGGTGCCCGGTCGGCGCCGCCGTCTCGCGGAACTGCACCTGCGCCGCGTTCCTGGCGTTGCTGCCGCTTTCCAGTTGCGGCCTGCGGTGCCCGCCGCCGGGGCGGAGTTGGGCGACCTGGCCCGCCATGTTCGAGAGCCCGGTGCCGATCGTCTCGCTCGTGCCCAGCGCCTCGAGCTGCTGGTCGGGGTTGGTGGGCGCCGTCTGCATGGCGCCGCAGTAGACGCAGAAGTCGTCCGGCTCCTCGCCCGGCTGCGGGTTGGGCAGGCGCCGGTTGCAGCTCCAGCAGACGCCGAAGATGTGCGCCAGTCCGCGGACGCGGGCGGCGTAAGTCCAGAGCTGGTGCGTCGCGGGGCCGCGCACGATGCTGCCGGCGGAGATCTGCCCGTTCCGGACGAGCTCGCGCAGCACGCTGAATCGCATGCCCGGCGCGCTGGGGTTGCGCGCCTGGAGGACAAACCAGGGGCCGACTCGCGCCACGGTCGCGCCACGCGTCTCCTCGTTGTCCGGCAGGCCACAGGCGGGGCACTCGCCCAGCGGGTCCTCGCGCTTCGTGCCGCAGAACGGGCAGACGTGCTTGTTCATCGGGGCGACGCGGCTCCCACCCGCGGCGCCGGGGCGCGGCAGGGCCTTGCCGATCACCTGCGGATCCCCGCCGTGACGGGCCAGCGGGCGCGGCGT
>JAEZED010000003.1 GCA_023417885.1 Planctomycetota bacterium | reverse complement strand
ATCTGGCGCGGCGGGGAGGCGTCGCCGCGACAGGTCGATGCCGCCGTCGAGGCGGCGCGGGGCGCCTTCGAGCAGTGGCAGGACGTGCCCCTCGCCGAGCGCGAGGCGCTGCTGAAGCGCTATGCGCAGATCGTCCATGAGCAGAAGGACGAGCTGGCGAGGCTCATCAGCGCCGAGGCGGGGAAGCCGCGCTGGGAGGCGGCCACGGAGGTCGCCAGCGTCGCGGGCAAGGTGGAGCTTTCGATCGCGGCGCTCCACGAGCGCCGGGCGGAGACGAGCTTCGACATGAACGGCACGACGGCGCGCACGAGCTACAAGCCGCACGGCGTGCTGGGGGTGCTTGGGCCGTTCAACTTCCCGATGCACCTGGCCAACGGGCACATCGTTCCCGCGTTGCTCGCCGGTAACGCCGTCGTCTTCAAGCCGAGCGAGGCGACGCCCGCGTGCGGGGAGGCGATGGTGCGCTGCTGGGAGCGCGCCGGCGCCCCGGCGGGCCTGGTCAACCTGCTCCAGGGCGGGCGCAGCGTGGGCGAGGCGCTGTCGAAGCACGACGGCCTCGACGGCCTGCTCTTCACGGGCGGGGCGCACGCCGGCCTCGCGCTCTCGCGCCTGTTCGCCGAGCGCCCCGACAAGATCCTCGCGCTGGAGCTCGGCGGGAACAATCCGCTCGTCGTCCACGCGCTGACTGACGTCGAGGCCGCGGTCTACGCGACGGTGCAGTCGGCCTACCTGACCGCCGGCCAGCGGTGCACGTGCGCGCGAAGGCTCATCGTGACCGACGAGGCGCCGGCGGGCTTCCTCGACGCGCTGGTCGACCTGACGAAGCGCATTCGCGTGGATGTGCCGGATGCTGACCCCCCGCCGTTCCATGGGCCGCTCATCAACGCGACGAACGCGCGCAAGGTGCTCGACGCGCAGCGCCAGCTGATCGAGCGCAGCGGCACGGCGCTGGTCGAGATGAAGCCCCTGCCGCTCGGCGAGGCGTTCGTCTCACCGGGGCTGATCGACGTGACCGGCATCGACCGCCAGGACGTGGAGGTCTTCGGCCCGCTCCTCCAGGTCATCCGCGTATCGGACCTCGACGCGGCGATCGCCGAGGCCAACCGCACGCGCTACGGCCTTTCGGCCGGCATCCTGACCGACGACCGCGCGGCGTGGGAGCGCTTCCGCCGGCGCGTGCGCGCGGGGATCGTGAACTGGAACCAGCAGCTGACCGGCGCCAGCGGCAGGCTTCCGTTCGGCGGGGTGGGGCTGTCCGGTAACTTCCGCCCGAGCGGGTCGTTCGCGGTCGATTATGTGAGCTACGCGGTGGCGTCGCTGGAGAACGAGCGGGTGCGGAAGCCGGCGAACGTGCCCGGCATCGCGTGAAGAAGCGGACGTATGGGACGTCATCGCGGGCGGATCGGCCGAAATGACGTGATGCCGGCCCATCGCGGCGTGAGGGCGCGCAATCGCGGCGTGATGCCGCCCCATCGCGCCGTGAGGGCGCCCCATCGCGCCGTGAGGGCGCCCCATCGCGGCGTGATGGCGCGCAATCGCGCCGTGATGGCGCGCAATCGCGGCGTGATGGCGCGCAATCGCGCCGTGATGGCGCGCAATCGTGCCGTGATGGCGCGCAATCGCGCCGAGATGGCGCGCATTCACGCCGTGAAGGCGCGCAATCGCGCCGTGAAGGCGCGCAATCGCGCCGTGATGACGCGCAATCGCGGCGCGACGACGGGAAGTCGCGCCACGGGCGGCTGGCCGGGTCTCGACCGATAAGGCGTTTCGGCGCTACGCTTGTAAGCGGATGCCCTACCGAGAGTACAACTTCGACGGCCTCGTCGGCCCGACCCATAACTACGCCGGCCTCGGCACGGGGAACCTGGCGTCGATGGCCTCGAAGCATCACGTCAGCAGCCCCAAGGCGGCGGCGCTGGAGGGGCTGGCGAAGATGAAGCTGCTCGCGGAGATGGGCGTGCCGCAGGCGATCCTCCCGCCGCAGCGGAGGCCGCACGTCGGCTACCTGCGGGCACGCTACGGGTCGAACCCCGCCCACCCGCCGACGGCGGAAGCGGCGGCGATCGCGTCGAACGCCGACTGGATCACCGACCGCCCCGCCGCCGCGGAGGTCGCGGACCTCCTGCGCAAGGCGAGGGAGAACGGCGAGGCGGGCCGGCGCGACCTGGCGATCGCATCCAGCGCCAGCAGCATGTGGGCCGCCAACGCCGCGACGGTCTCGCCCTCGCCTGATACCGCGGATGGGCGCCTGCACATCACGCCGGCAAACCTCGTCAGCCAGCCGCACCGCGCGCTCGAGGCGGCGGAGCGGTGGCGTGTGCTGGCATACATGTTCGGGGACATGATGCGTTTCGATGTCCACCCCCCGCTCCCCCGTGAGCTGCCCGACGAGGGTGCTGCAAACCACACCCGGTTCTGCATCACGCACGCCGCCGAGGCCTTTCAGTTGTTCGTGTACGGTCGAGAGGATTCGGGGGCGATCGCCGAGCACTATGTGCGAAGTCGGTCTGGAGAAGGAGCGGATGTCGCGCATTCGTCGCCGCTGGCGCAAGTTGGCGCAGCCACCACGCGCTTCATGCCACGTCAACTGCGTGAAACGAGCCGGCAGGTGGCTATGCGCCACGAGTTGTTGCTTGTTCCGAACTGCTACTTCCTGCGCCAGAGGCCCGAGGCGATCGATGCCGGCGTCTTCCATAACGACGTGATTTCTGTCGGCAACGAGAATGTGCTGCTCGTTCACGAGCTTGCCTATGCGAGCTGCGACGAGTTGACGATCAACGGTCAGGACGAGATCTTGAAGTGGATCGCTGACGAGGCAAACACAGTAGTCGATGTCCTTCCGTCTCACCTCCTCAGTATTCGCAACGACGAACTCCCCCTCCCCGACGCCGTGAAGTCCTACCTCTTCAACAGCCAGCTCGTCACCCTCCCCGGCGGCAGTGGTGGTGGGATGGCCCTGATCTACCCCGCCGAGTGCGACGAAGTCCCCACCGCCAAAGCCGCCATCGAGCGCATCCTGCGAGAGGACAACCCGGTCGAGCGCGCGGTGCGCGTGGACGTCCGCCAGAGCATGAAGAACGGCGGCGGGCCGGCGTGCCTGCGGCTGCGCGTCGTGCTCAGCGACCAAGAGCGCGCCGCCGTCCGCGGGAACGTCTTCTGGACGCCCGAGCTTCACGAGACGCTGGTCGACTGGGTCAACCGCCACTACCGCGACACGCTTACGCCGCAGGATCTCGCCGACGTGCGGCTGTACGAGGAGAGCATGGCGGCGCTGGACGAGCTTGCGGAGATCCTGGCGCTGCCGATCTGATTCAGCCCGGGCCGGGGCCGGAGGAGCCACGGAATCCGTCGAATCTGTGGCCAATCCGGTTCCGCGGACTCCCGAAACAGGTTGCCGCAGCGGTGCGCACTCGAAAGCCGGGGGCGAGGTGCGTATCCTGACCGATTCGGGCTGCGCAGCGTGCGCGGCCCGGCACGTTCGTCGCCTCGTCGCGGCGTGACGTGGCAGGAAAAAGGGAAGAGGCCCTCGGTGGCGCACGGTGTCTTGTCCGCTTCGGCGGCCTGGCCGTGCGTCCGCGTCGGCCGCGGTCGGCATCTTCGTACATGATGCACCTCTCATCGGGTCAGCGGCACTTGACGACGTCCCGGGCGCCCACGCCCTCGGATGACAACCACCTGGAAACCACTGCGCCCACCCCGGCGCAGAACGAGGACCCACCCGCCGGGCCCGAGCAGTTGGCTGCGCAGGCGATGATCCCCCCACCGGATCTCTCCGCCCTGCCGCTCCAGGCGACGTGGCGCGGCGAAGCGCTTCATCTCTGGCCCGCGCCGAAGGCAGGCGATGTCGGAGAGATCGTGACGCTCGCCGTGCGGCTTCCGTCGGGCGAGGCGACGATCGAGGCCCGTGCGGTGCGCGGGCGGGAGATGCTGGAGGTGCTGGAGTCGGTGCCCCAGGGCGCGGGCGACTCGCTCAAGGGACTGTCGCGGCTGCTGGTCTTCGTGAAGCGGGCGGTGGCGCGCGAGCAGTTCTACCCGTCGGCACACCGCGACAACGGCGACGTGCTCGCGATGTGGCGCCTGCTGATCGCCAGCGACGGCGACGTGGAGCGCCTGGAGGCCTTCGCCGCGGCGCTGCCGGGGGCGTGCTTCTGCGCCGACCCGCCCAAGGCGGACCGGCTGGAGAGTTGCGAGTCGTTCCTCAACGCCTGCTGCGACGCGGTGGTACGGCGGTCGCTGGGGACGGACGACTTCTTCGCCAACGTGCACAACCTCGCCGCCGAGCCGATGGCGGACGCGGAGGTGCGCTGGGTGTCGGCCCTGGTCGACCAGGGCAGCGCACGGTCGGTGCGCGGGCGTCCGGGCGACGTCGGCGTGCTGCTGGACAAGGTGCAAACCTGGACCGCGCGTCTCGGCGACGCCGGCGGTGAGCCGTGGCGGCTCGGCTTCACGCTCGACGAGCCCTCCACCGATACGCCGCCCGCCGGCACGGTTCAGCAGGACGAGGGAGACGACGACGCGCCCGAAGGCACGACGGATGGCCAGGCCGAGGCGCCGCACACCGACGCCTGGCCGCTGCGCTTCCGTCTGATCCCGCCGGCGGACCTGGAGGACACGCACGTGGCCCTGCCGGCACGGCAGGTATGGCAGCAGCCGGCCGGGTCGATCGGCTTCGTCGGTCGCAATGCCGTCCGCCTGCGCGAGCGCCTGGCCGCCGAGCTCCAGCGCGCCGGCGAGTGGTGTCCGCCCATGCGACGGGCGCTGGAGACAAATCATCCCGAGGCGCTGGTCCTCTCGACGGCGGAGGCGTTCAGGTTCATCCGCGACTGGTCGGAAGCGCTGCGCGAGCAGGGATTCGCTGTGCAGCTTCCGCCGTGGGCCGGCTCGCGCGAGAGCCGCGTCGAAGTGGTGATGGAGCTTCGCCCGCTCGATGCGCCGACCGGCGCGGGCGGTCCATACACCGAGCAGGGCCGGCCGTCGCACGTGGGGCTGGAGAGCCTGCTGAGCTTTGACTGGAAAGTCGCGCTAGGCGGGGAGTCGATGACGCCGGACGAGTTCCGGACGCTGGTCACGCAGCAGCTTCCGCTCGTGAAGCGGGACGGGCGCTGGATCGAGGTGGATCCGGAGGCCGCGGCCGCGGCGGCGCAGCTGATGATCAGCAAGCCTGCCGGCACGCTCACGCTGGGCGAGGCCTTCCGCGCGGGCTTCGGCCTTGGCCGCGGTGTGAGCACCGGCGGCGCCGCCCCTGCCGTGCGCCTCGCGGGGACGCGCTGGGTCGAGGAGCTTCTCGAGCAGACGCCCGACGCCCGGGCGAGGGAGATTCCGCAGCCGGAGGGGTTCGTCGGCACGCTGCGCCCCTACCAGCTTCGCGGGCTTCAGTGGCTGGCCTTTCTCGATCGCCTCGGCCTCGGAGGGATCCTGGCCGACGACATGGGCCTCGGCAAGACGCCGCAGACGATCGCCCTGCTGCTCCACGAGAAGGAGACGCGCCCGGCGGGGATGCCTGCGCATCCGACGCTCCTCTTCGTGCCGACGAGCGTGCTGGGCAACTGGCAGCGCGAGCTGTCGCGCTTCGCGCCGTCGCTGAAGTCGATGCTCCACCATGGCCCGCAGCGCCTGAAGGGGGAGGCCTTCCGCAAGGCGGCCGAGAGCGTGGACGTCGTCGTCACGAGCTACGCGCTGTCGCACCGCGACCAGGCGGACCTGCGCAGCGTCACTTGGGGACGCGTGGCGCTGGACGAGGCGCAGAAGATCAAGAACCCCTCGGCCGCCAGCAGCGTGGCGGTGCGGTCGATCGACGCGCCGCGCAAGGTGGCGCTGACCGGCACGCCGGTCGAGAACCACCTGGGCGAGCTCTGGAGCATCATGGACATGCTCAACCCCGGCCTGCTCGGCAGCCAGGCCGAGTTCCGGGAGAAGTTCTCCGTTCCGATCGAGAAGGGAGGCGACCGCGGCCGCGCCCGGCGCCTGCGCGAGATGATCCGTCCCTTCGTGCTTCGCCGCACCAAGGACGATCCGGACATCGTCGGCGACCTGCCCGAGAAGATGGAGATGAACGTCTACTGCGGCCTGACGGCGGAGCAGGCGGCGATGTACGAGCAGATCACCGGCGAGATGCTCGGCCGGATCGAGACGGCGACGGGCATCCGGCGTCGCGGGCTGATCCTGTCGGTGCTGACAAAGCTCAAGCAGGTGTGCGATCACCCGGCGCTGGTGGCCGAGGGCGTGTCGCGCTCGCTGACGCGCAGCGGCAAGGCGCAGCGGCTGGCGGAGATGCTGGAGGAAGTGATCGAGGAGGGGGAGAAGGCGCTGATCTTCACGCAGTACCGCCAGATGGGGGACATGCTGGTGGAGATGCTGGAGAAGCGGCTGGGCCGGCGCATCCTCTTCCTGCACGGCGGAACGCCGCAGCAGAAGCGCGACGAGCTGGTGATGGAGTTCCAGAGCGGCACGGCCGCCGACTCACCGCCCGTCTTCGTGCTCTCGCTGCGGGCCGGCGGGCTGGGCCTGAACCTGACGGCGGCGAGCCACGTCTTCCACTTCGACCGGTGGTGGAACCCGGCGGTGGAGAACCAGGCGACGGATCGCGCACACCGGATCGGGCAGCAGCGACGCGTGCAGGTGCACAAGTACGTCTCCATCGGCACGGTGGAGGAGCGGATCGACAAGATGCTCCAGGAGAAGAGCCAGCTGGCCGCGAACATCGTCGGCAGCGGCGACGACTGGCTGACGGAGCTGTCCACGAGCGAGCTGAAGGACTACCTTGCGCTGTCGCGCGAGGCGGTCGCCGAGAGCGGCGAGGAGGACGAGGATGAGTGAGATCCAGGAGCGGCGCGACGAGCAGGTCGCTGAACTGCGCACAGGCGATGCCGGTGCGGCGCTGGGCGGCGACGACGGCGCGCAGGCTGTCCCTTCGCAACCCGTTCCCGCGGTGGAGGATGCCGCGCCTGCCGGGCCGGGGGCGATCGGTGAGCCCGCGCGGCCGGAGGCTTCGAGCTTCTGGGAGTGCGGCCAGGGCGTTCGGGCGCTGGACGACCCGACGCCTCTTGGCAAAGAGAACGCGTTGGGCCGCCTCGGCAAGCCGCCGTTTGAGAAGAGCGTGCGCAGCCGCTTCCGCCTGCTGGGGTACCTCGCGACGGTCTACGAGCACGTTTCGCAGGATGTCGGGGGCGAGGGGCGCGAGTAGATCGCGGTTCACGTTCGGATGCAGGCGCGGCGCGCAGAAGACGCCAGCGGCACGCTGTGTCGCGGCGGATGACGGTTCGCGCGCCGGGTCGGGCGCTTAAGATCGTTCGTGATGACTCCGCGCACGTTTGGCGACACCGGCGTTTCCGTCTCCCCGATCTCCCTGGGCTGCTGGATCTTCGGCGTGGACTGGTGGGGACACCGCACCCAGGAGGATTGCGACCGCCTCTGCTCCTTCGCGCTGGAACGCGGAGTCACCTTCTTCGACAACGGCGACGCCTACGGCAACGGCCGCGCCGAGACGCTCTTTGGCAACTGGTATGCCAGGCTTCTGCCGCGGCAGAAGGAGGCGGTGCAGATCGGCGGCAAGTTCGGCTATGACTGGCACACCGACCCGGGCGAGGCCGGGAGCCATCGCGAGCGGAAGCAGGATTTCTCCCCCGGCTTCATGCGGCGGGCGCTGGAGGACTCGCTGAAGCGCCTGCACGCCGAGCGGATCGACGTCTACCTCGCGCACAACATCAAGCTGCCGCACTTCCGGGACGACCTCTTCGCCGAGTTGGACAAGGCGCGCGACGAGGGGAAGATCGGCGCGTGGGGCGTTTCGCTGGGCCCGGCCATCGGCTGGCGCGAGGAGGGGTTCGAGGCGATGGAGAAGCACGGCGCCCGGTGCGTGCAGACGGTCTACAACTACCTCGAGCAGCATCCTGGGCGCGAGATCGCGCAGATGGCGCGCAGCTACCGGGCGGGGATGCTGGCGCGCGTGCATGACAACTCCGGCGTACTCAAGGATCAGATCCGCCCCGACACGCGGCTCAGCCAGAGCGATCACCGCAAGTTCCGCGACATGCCGTGGCGCGTGTTCGGCCCGCGGAAGCTCGAGGCGATCCGGCCGATCCTCGAGCGGCTCGGGATGAACGCCCACCAGTTCGCCTGCAAGTGGATCCTCCAGTCCGCCCCGGAGTGGACGAGCATCACCGCGACGCTGCTGAACGAGCAGGAGATCGAGGAAGCCGTCACCGGCGCCGAAATGCCCGACATCCCGCAACAGGACATGCAGACCCTCCAGGACCTGTACGAGCGCGACTTCGACCTTCCGCCCGAAAGTCACGCATGCGACCTCAAGAGCAGCGTCGCGCCCGAAGGGAAAGTCCCCAGCCGCTATGTCGCTCCCCCTACCTTGCTCGCCTGAGCCCCAACCGGCCGCGGCGTTGATCCGCAGCAGGCACAACCTCCCGTGACGCGCCGCCCGGACACCCTCCGCTACGTCGTGCTCCACCACGCGGGGCACGGCGAGCCGCATTTCGACCTGATGTTCCAGCGGCCCGATGCGCATGAGCTGCGGACGTTCCGCTCACCCGCCTGGCCGATCACCACGCGAACGATGCTCATCGCCCTGCCCGACCATCGGGCGGCGTATCTCGATTACGAGGGCCCGGTCAGCGCCGGGCGCGGCGACGTGCGGCGTGTTGAGGCGGGCCGGTTCGCCGGCGCCGGCACCCAGGTCGGCGGCGCGGGCGGGTTGCTGCTGCAACTGGAGGTTGGCGAGAGGGCCGGCGCGCCGGCATCGCGGCAGGAGCGCCTCGCCCTGCGACTGGTGCGGGACGAGGCCGGGCAATGGTGGATCGAGCCGGTCGCGCAGCCGGGCGGCGACGAGGACTGAAACCACGCAGGCGGGGAGGACTTAAGATGGAGTGGTGTCCGCCCCGGAAGAACGCATCCTCGAATACCGCACGCCGCCCCGCCGGGCGCTGCCGGAGTGGCTCTCGCGCGACAAGCTCGCGGAGTTGTTCATCGGCCTGGGCTGGACGGCCTGCGGGATCGCCGCGATCCTGACGGCGGTGACGTGGCTCTTCCTGCGGATGGAGCCGCGCCAGCCGATCGAGGGGGGATGGCTGGCGTTCATCGCCTTCTGCCTCGCATTCAACACGCTGGGACTGGTGCTGGCGCTGGCGGCCGTGCCGATGCGGTGGTGGCCCGACTCCATCCTCACCACGCTCTTCGTGATGACGCTGCTTTTGGCGCTGGGTGGCTATGGCGTGCACGCCTGGCTGATCGCCACCGCCCCCGCCCCGCCTCAGCCGGTGCGGCCGATGCAGTTCCAGGCGCCCGAAGAGGTCACCGGCTGAACTTCCCCGCTCATCGGACCGGCAGATCGACCCGCCCGCACGACGCCAGGATCAAGTGCGGAGCGGCAGAGGCGCGTCGCGTGCGAACGGGTCCGATCAGATCGCGGCTGAGCGCGCACGGGGGCGGTCGGACTGATCGACGGTGCGCCGCTGCTCGCCGGAGGTCGCGCCCGACTGGCTGGTTTCGACGAATAACTAGACAGTTCCGGAGCAAAACTAGACAGTTCCGGAGCAAAACTAGACAGTTCCGGAGCAAAACTAGACAGTTCCGGAGCAAAACTGACTAGTTCCGGAGCAAAACTGACTAGTTCTGGAGCAAAACTGACTAGTTCTGGAGCAAAACTGTCTAGTTCTGGAGCAAAACTGTCTAGTTTCGGAGCAGAACTAGTTAGTTTTGGAGCAAAACTGTCTAGTTTTGGTGCAGAACTGTCTAGTTTTGGAGCATAACTGTCTAGTTTTGGAGCAGAACTGTCTAGTTTTGGAGCAGAACTGTCTAGTTTTGGAGCAGAACTGTCTAGTTTCGGAGCAAAACTAGCTAGTTTTTGCGCAGGACTGGCTGGCGTTGCCGCTCGGCTCGCCAGTTTTCGGACGTCCGGCCCCTACTCGAGCTTCGCCTCGAACGGTCCTGCCGGGAGACCGGCGCCGTTTACCAGCGGCGACGGCGGATTGATCTGCCAGGCGTACCGAACCACCGTCGGCGTCCCGATACCCGGGGCGGTGAGGATCACCTCGTCTCCTTCCACCTTCGCCTCCGCCCAGGTGAAGTTGCCCGCCGCGTCGCCGACCGCGAACGCGTGCGCCGCCTCTCCCCGCAGCGCCAATCCCTCGGCGTGTTCGAAGCCCAGCACGACCTCCCCCTCGCGCACCGCGACGGAGTGGAGCACCGGGCCGGAGGCTTCGACGTCGAGGTCGTAGACGTCGCGCAGGGCAACGAGCGCCAGGCGCCGGCCGACCTCCTGTTTGTTGCGCGGGTGGATGTCGCCGGCGTCGCCGATGTCGATCGTGATCGCGATGCCGTTGCCCGGCTCACCGGCCACCTCGCTCTGGGCGGCGCGCAGGCGCGCCCATTCGTCGTTGCCCGCGGGGTCCTGGCTGCGCTGCTGGAAGTTGGCGAGCTGGACGATCAGGAACGGCTGCGGGCCGCGCGCGTCCGGGCCTTCGAAGCGGGCGCGCCAGTCGGCGATCATCGCGCGGAGCAGCGCGGCGTAGTTCTGCGCCTGCCACGCGTCCGACTCTCCCTGGTACCAGAGAAACCCACGCACGGCATATGGGGCGACCGGGGCGATCATCCCGTTGTAGAGCATCGTCGGCGTGGACGAGGGATTGCCGGAAGCGGGATCCGCGGCGAGCTGTTCGATCCGCTCCCGCGCGCCGGCGAGCGCTTCGCCGAAACCGGAGGCTTCGAAAGCATCGGGCGACATCCACGCCATGACCGGCGTGCCGCCCCAACTCGAGCCGATCAGTCCCACGGGCAGCTTCGTCTTGTCGTGCAGGTGGCGCCCGAAGTACCAGGCGACGGCCGAGAAGTTGCCGATCGATTCGGGCGTCACGACCTGCCAGGATCCCCTCACGTCGTCCTTCGGAGCGCCGGCGGTGGCGCGGGCGACATGGAAGATGCGGATCTGCGGGTGGTCGGCGGCGGCGATCTCCTCTTCGGCGTTCGCGGAGGCGGCGACGCTCCACTCCATGTTCGACTGCCCGCTGCACAGCCAGACCTCCCCGACCAGCACGTCGCCGAAGGCCAGGGGCGACGCCGTGCGGCTTCCCTCGATGGTGAGGCGATAGGTGCCGCTTCCCGATGCAGGGCCGGGCAGCTGCACGCGCCAGCGGCCGGCTTCATCGGCGACGCCCGTGGCGACGACCGTCTCGCCGCCAGCCGTCCGGCCATCGCCCGTGTCGGGGGCGAGCGTAACGGTGATCTGCTCCGACGGATCGGCGACGCCCCAGACAGGGATCTGCGCCCCGCCCTGGAGCACCATGTGATCTCCGAAGATGGCCGGCATCTTCACCTCCGCCGCCGCGGCGCGGCTCAGGGCGATCGAGATCAGTGCGGCCAGGAAGAACGTAGCTCGACGTGCATTCATGCTCCCAAGCTACACCAAACCCGCCCGAACGCCACGTGCCGGGCCGCTGTTGTCGCCCCGGCGCGCATCACCCGGTCAGGCGATGCGAGCCTGGCGCGCCCACCCGTCTGGCGTGCGGCGCTGGCGACCGGGCAAAAGACCCATGGGCACGATCCCCTCACGGGCTTACCGTCCAACGGATGGTCGTCGAGTCAGGCAAGCCCGTTGACCCGTCCGATCCGCACGCCGGGGAAACGCTTCTGCGGCACGGTGCAGCGCCGGCCGAGGCTGACGCCGTGCTCGTGCTGCTGCACGGCCGCGGCGCGACGGCCGAAAGTATCCTGTCGCTGGGGGCGGAACTGGCGCTGCCGACGGTGGCGATGCTGGCGCCGCAGGCGGCGGGCCATACGTGGTATCCGCATTCGTTTCTCGCGCCGCTGGAGGCGAACCAGCCGTTCCTGGATTCGGCACTGCGCCGGCTGGAAAGCATCGTCGGCGACGTGGTGAGCCATGGCGTGCCGGGCGAGAGGATCGCGCTGCTGGGTTTCTCCCAGGGCGCGTGCCTGGTCTGCGAGTACGCCGCCCGTCACCCGCGCCGGTATGGCGCGGTGATCGCATTCACGGGCGGACTGATCGGTCCGCCCGGCACGGCGCGCGAGTATGCCGGCTCGCTGGACGGCACGCCGGTCTTTCTCGGCACGAGCGATCCGGACCCGCACGTCCCGTTCGAGCGCGTCCAGGAGACGGCGGATGTGCTCGGCGGCATGGGGGGCGAGATCGACGTGCGCCGGTATCGGGGCATGCCTCACACGATCAACGAAGAGGAAGTGTCGGCCGCCCGAGAGCTGCTGGAGCGCATCATCGCCGGCGCGCAGGAGGGGGCGCCGTGAAAGGTCGTGCTGCCGTCGCCAGGGCGCGTATCAAACGGTCAGGCGGGCTGGCGGGCTCGCAAGCGTGCGCAAAATAAAAGGGGACGTGGGCCTCTCGGCGTCCCACGCCCCCCAGGGAAGGAGGATCGATTCTGCCGCCCCGCCTTCGGCGGATTGGCTGTCACTCTTAGATACGATCCGCCCACGGTCCGGTTCTCTTCGCGCGATAAATTTTCGTGCGGGAAATGGCGATTCTTCGGGAGGTTTTCGCAAGCCGCACCCGCGACGCAGGTTGCGGCGAACGCCCGGAAATCGTTCCCCTATCGCCGGACCGCCGCCTGCGGCTGCTGGGGGGTCATCGCCTTCAGGAAGCTCTCGTTGTTCGGGTGCTTGCGGATCGCTTCCAGGAGGATCTTCATCGCCTGAACAGGGTGCATGTTCGCCAGGTGCCGGCGGATGTTGCGGACGGCGGGGATCCACTGCTCGGGGATGAGCAGCTCCTCCTTGCGCGTGCCGGTGGCGGGGATGTTGATCGCCGGGAAGATCCGGTCGTTGGAGAGGCGGCGGTCGAGGACGAGCTCCATGTTCCCGGTGCCCTTGAACTCCTCGAAGATCACCTCGTCCATGCGGCTGTTGGTGTCGACGAGGCAGGTGGCCAGGATGGTGAGGCTCCCGCCGTTCTCGATCTTGCGGGCGGCGCCGAAGATCTTCTTGGGCATTTCCAGGGCCCGGGAATCGATTCCGCCGGAGAGGGTCTTGCCGCTGCGGCTAGCGACGTTGAAGGCGCGGCCGAGGCGGGTGAGGGAGTCCATGAGGACGATGACGTTCTTCCCCGCCTCCACCATCCGCTTGAAGCGCTCGGTGGCGATCTCGGCCAGCTCCAGGTGCTGCCTGGTGTCGTTGTCGTTGCTGGAGGCGTAGACGTGGCCCGGGACGTTGCGGGTCATGTCGGTGACCTCCTCCGGCCGCTCGTCGATCAGGAGGAGATAGAGCTCCGCCTCCGGATGGTTGGCGTGGATGCCCCGGGCCAGGTTCTGGAGGAGGATGGTCTTTCCGACCCGCGGCGGGGCCACGATCAGGCCGCGCTGTCCGAAGCCGACCGGGGAGAGGATGTCCACGATGCGGGTGGTGGGCTCATCCTGCCGGTGCTCGAGACGGATCTGGGGCTGCGGGTCGAGGGGGACGGTGTCGTAGATGCTGGGAATGGCGGCCCAGTCCCTGGGATCCATCCCTTCCACGCGGCGCACCTCCTTGAGCTTGCCGTTGGGCCGTAGCGAGACCTCCAGGAGGTTGGCCGGCCGGAGCTTCAGCTCGTCGATGACGCGGCGTGGGATGACGGGCGCCCGTGGAACCGGCCTGAGCAGGTTGGCCGGGTCGCGAAGCGTTCCATCAGCGCGTTCGTTGGGGGTATGCAGAACCCCCGTGAGTGTCGATTCTGCGGAATCACCCATGGAGAAACCAGACGTTGAGTTGTCGTGAGCCCCGGCCGAAACCCCCGATGATCGGCCTGCCCCATCCTAGGCGTCCCGAGGAAGCGAAGCGATCGGCGGGCAAACCGGCGCCAGGGCAGGCCTCGATCGGGGCCGGTAGGATGTCGGTCATGCCCGACAACGACCTGATCACGCGTTTGCATGAAGACATGAAGTCCGCCATGAAGTCGGGGCAGAAGGACCGGCTCGGCGTCATCCGCATGCTCCTGGCCGAGGCGAAGAACGCCGACCTCCAGAAGCCCCCGAGCACGCCGCAGAAGATGGTGGAGGCCCACGGCAAGCGCCTCCGCAAGAGCCGGGAGGAGTACGAGCGTCTCGGCAAGCCCGAGGAGGTCGCCAAGCTCGACGCGGAGCTGGCTGTCGTGGAGGAGTACCTGCCGAAGATGGCCTCTCCCGAGGAAACGGCGGCCCTCGTCGCCGCGTTCCTGGAGCGGCACCCGGAACTGACGGCGGGCGACGCCGGACGGGCCACCGGCATGTTCATGAAGGAGCACGCCGGGAAGGTGGATCCGGGGACTGCCAGCGGGCGGCTTCGGGAGGGGCTCGCCTCGCGATAGTCGCGGGTTATATTGAAGCTCCGGGGGGCCCCCGGCGTGGCGCGGCGGCCGACGCGCCGCTCTCTTCCTGGAGGTGACGATGCGCAATCTTGCCCTTGGGGCGATCGCCTGTGCCGGCGCTGCCGTCCTGCTGTGGGTGGTCATGCCGCTGATGCACAATCCGCCCGCCCCGCCGCCCGCGCTGGAAGTCGTCACGTCAGCGCATGACGTTGCGATCTACGGCGACGAGAAGTTCGGGAAGATCGTCAACGACGCGCTGGACCTCCTGAAGCGCAAGGCGCCCGAGGATTACCAGTTCGTCATCGACCAGGTGCGCGAGTTCCGGCTCGATCCGCGCAGCGGCACGCACGTCGAGAACGGGCGGTGCCGCGTCGATCTCAGCATGGTCACGGTCGGCGGATCGATCACCTGGACGGCCAGCGTCCTCGTCCACGAGGCGAACCACAACAAGATCTACCGCGAGTACATCGCCGCCAACGGGCAGCCGACGGAGGATCCTTACGGCGGAGCGGAGGAGGAGCTGGCGTGCAATGCCTTGCAGCTCAAGACGCTGGAGCGCCTGAACGCCCCGCAATACGAGATCGACCACCTTCGCAAACAGGACGGCAACCACTTCGACATGGACGGCGACGGCGATCACGACTGGGACGATTACCGCTTGCGGGACTGGTGATCACCCCCACCGGCCGGCCGCTATCATCGAGCAACCTTCGAAGGAGAAACAACATGTCCAGCTCACATGGTTTCGTGGTTCGCGGACTCGCCGCCGTCGTGGCGCTTTCGGCGGGGATGACTCTTGCCGCGGGGGCGATGGCCTGGGGTGTTGAGGCGTCGGGCGCCTACGCTTCGGGCATGGCAGAGATCCCACAGGTCGGCGCGAAGGCCCCGGACTTTGATCTTCCCTCGAGCAGCGGGAAGAACGTCAAGCTCAGCGACTACAAGGGCAGGACGGTCGTCGTCTACTTCTACCCGAAGGCGGACACGCCCGGGTGCACGACCGAGGCCTGCGGCTTCCGCGACTCGGCGGACGAGTACCGCAAGGCGGGCGTGGAGGTCGTGGGGATCAGCCCCGACCCGGTGGAGGACGTGAAGAAGTTCGCCGAGAAGTTCCAGCTCAACTTCCCGCTACTGGCCGACGCGGATCACAAGGTCTGCGAGGCGTACGGCGTGTGGCAGGAGAAGAGCATGTACGGCCGCTCGTACATGGGCGCGGCCCGCACGACGTTCGTCGTTGGCCCGGACGGGACGATCTCGCACGTCTTCGAGAAGGTCAAGCCCGACGGCCATGACCGCGAGGTGCTGGAGGCGATCAAGGCCGGGAAGTAGCTGCGGGTGGGGGTTGGGGGTTGGGAGTCACGAGTTAGGGTTGGGGGGGGAGGCGGCGCGCCGTGCTGCAGGCTTCTATTGCGCCCCCGCCGCTTGGCTGGTGACATCCACGGCTCGTGCACCGGGTCGTTCGACGGGCGGAAGGTCCGCACGGTCGGCTCGCCCAACACGACGATCGACCTCGACTTCGTCGGGTGCTCCGTGGGCACGCATCCCGTCTACGGAACGAAGGTCGTCAGTGTGACCTACACGTGGGACGCCTTCGTGAAGGGTGTGGATGCTCCGTGGCGTTTCGAACTGGACACCAACAACGATGGCCACGTGGATGCGACCGGGGCCTGGGGCAGTCAGTTCTCGGTGACCATCAGCTTCGCCACCGACACCCTGGGCAACCACCTGACGCAGGTGGACGTGTCGGTTTCCTCCGACACCGGCGTCGTGGCCCCCAACGGCAGCGGCAGCACCAACAACCTGGAATACACCCATGCGTGCAGCGGCACGCTCGCCGGGGACCATCCCGACCTCGGGCACTGTCTGTTCATCGCCGGGAGCAACCGCTTCTACTGGGTGTCAGGCGGCACCTGGACTGTGACGTGGAACCATGGGGAGTGACCGTTCCAACCTTGCGATCTGCCACGGCTGCCCGCACCGCCAGCGCCCGTGCAACGCCGGGTGTGTGTGCACGCTCTCAGGCCAGGACATCATCTCTCATGCGGAGGCGGGCGAGTGTCCCCTGGGCCGCTTCACCACACCTGCAGCTGAGTCACGGTGCGAGCGGTGTGGAGGTGCACACCTGATCCAGCACTGCCCGATCCCTGAGGGGTTTGACGTGGAGACGGAGCGGCGGCGGACGAGGCAAGGGGGATGCTGTGGGAGGGCGAGTGGGTGAGCAAGCGGGAGAGGTTGGGGCGGTGAACAGTCCCCTTACCCTCCACCGGAGAATGTCACCATGACGCGCGACCACCTCTTGCCCAATCCTCAATCTCTCGTAGGCGATTTCTGCCTACCGGTTCTGGCGCTCCGGATTCCAATGCAGCATGGGCGGCGTCATTCAATAATTTAAGGGCCGGCCCTAGCATCGCTTCCCTTGATCCCACGACGACTCCAGTTCTCTCCGCATGAGCCGTCTCAACTCGAAACAGAGTGGAGTCGAGGTCGGCCGGAATGGTCGCTTGATGTTCTAACGCGACCATGGCGGCAACTACCCTTCTCTCTAGGCCGGTAGCGCCCTCCTCGCTCATTGCGATACGGATATGAGCGCCCACATCATCGGGAACGATGACATGGTTCCCGACTAATGCATATACGGCTGGGCGATGTTCCGAGTGCTCGGAAGGTAACACATATATCACAATTCTACGCGAATGTTGTCGTTCGCATCCTTGGATGAAACCGATCAAAATCACGGCAAGTACGGTCTTAATAATGTATTTCATGGGTTCAAACCTTCGGGAGGTACCCGGATATATTCCCGCCAAACGACGCGCAATACCGCTCCTGATTCTTGATGGCAGCGTTTATAGCAGCGAGGCACACAGGATCTCCGCCACATGATCCCTTCTTACCCTCGAGGCATTTAATCTCGGTCGCGGCGGCGAAGCACTCGGAATCCCTTTGGGTCTTGGCTGAACTGTCTGCAACAGATGCTGGGCAGGGAAAGTTGCCACCGCAATCGCATATAGTGCGAACGTCATCTTTGACGTGATATTCCTCATGCGCGAGTTTGCAATCGCGCGCGGCTTGATCTGCGGGCGTGCCGGTTTGCGGGTTGAACGTTGTGCGCGGAGCCGGGTTGAGATTCAAGCAGGCGCACTGGCATCCGTCCTCCCTACATATCACTACACCGGTATCGGTTGGTTTTGTGAAGAAATGCTGATTCTGCACACACGTTTGCCAACAGTCGCTGCAATCTGCTGCAGCATCGCATGTGTGCAGACCGAACGGATCCACCGCATCAACCGGCGATTCAGACACGCTGTAAAACAGGTTGCTTCCATCCACATATCCCAATGGATCCTGCCGCGTCCACCTCCCGAGGCTCGTATCTAGAAACCGGTTGCGGAAATCCACCAGCCCCACCACCAGGTCATGCCGCCCACCCTGGTGCCCATGCACAAAGACGACGTCGCTCAGGCCATCCGTGTCCACCGTCCAGTCCGCATTGAGCACCGTCCGCTCGCCGTAGGGGTCATAGACGTACCGCTCGATCACCTCCCACGTGCTGCCATCGAGGCCGATGATGCTGGTGACGTTGAAGTTGGCGTCGTGGGTGACGTAGAGGCGTTCCTCCAGCCCAGATGTGTTCGGATCGGTGTCCCGCTCCCGCAGCACCATCGCATCGACGTACACCGGGCTCCAGACGTACTGCCCCTCGACGGCACCGCTTGAGGTGTCGCGTTCCTCCAGCACCTGCCACTGGCTCGAGTAGTACAGGCCGGTGCCATCGTGGGTGATGCGGCGGTTCAGGGCGTCGTAGGCATACGTGGTCTCGTCACCCGACATGCCAAACGGCGGCGGCGTCGGATCGACCAGGACGAGCCGTCCCCAGGCATCGTAAGTGAGATGCTTGCCCGTTTCGTCCCGCGTCATCTCGCCGTTGGCGGAGTGCGTCGGGCTCGTCGCGCCTGAGACAGCCGTGATGCGGTTCTGGCTGTCGTGCGTGCGGGTCTGAGCGGTGCCGCCATCGACGGTGAAGCTGTCCCAGTTGCCCAAGGCATCCAGCGACCACTCCTGGCTGCGGCTGGCGCTGCCGGTCAGGCCGTCCTTCGTGCCGTTGAGCGTGCCGCGGGCGAAGCTGATCAGGCGATCGAGCTTGTCGTAGCCGGTGCCATCGTGGTAAAGCTCGCTCTTGCTGGAGTCGAGCAGGTTCTCCTCGTAGAGGCGGTTGCCATTGCGGTCATGGCCATAGCCGAACCGGTCGGCATGACCTCCTGCGTCGAGGCCGGTGTACTGGTCACGCTCCAGCGCCGTGGAGAGGCCCATGAATGCGTGTCGGCGCGGGCGGACCATTGGGACACCCTAACCGAATCGCCGACTCGTGCAACACCGCCCCGCGACCCCGCGGCGGTGCCTCTCCGGGGCCGCCCAGGCTCCAGTTGCCACCCCGTTTGCCGGCGGGGCGCGCGGGAGAGAAAGTTCTTTTTGACGCGGCGTCTTTCGTGCAGATACTCAGGCGCCCTTCGCGGTTGCCGGAGCCGTGGATGGCCAGTGAAATCCGGTTCCCGTCGCAGCCGAGCATCAGCCCGACGGCTGAAGGATTCGCTCCACAGATGGCCAACGCCCGCCAAGCCGCGATCCAGGCGATCGCATCCGCCAAGCACTGTCTCAACCGGATCGACTTTCGTCAGACGCCTGTCAAGGACCTGTTCGGGGTCAATGTTTTCAGCATCGAGGAGCAGCGCCAGCGGCTCCCGAAGCCCGTTTTCCAGGCCCTGCGCCGCACCATCGACCGCGGCGTGCCCCTCGAGGCCGATCATGCCGACGCCATCGCCGTCGCCATGAAGGACTGGGCCATGGAGAAGGGGGCGACGCACTACACCCACCTCTTCCAGCCGCTGACCGGCCTGACCGCGGAGAAGCACGACAGCTTCATCTCCCCCATGTCCGACGGGCGGGCGATCGCCCACTTCGGCGGGAACGAGTTGATCAAGGGTGAGCCGGACGCCAGCAGCTTTCCGAGCGGCGGGATCCGGGCGACGTTCGAGGCGCGCGGGTACACGGCGTGGGATCCGACGAGCCCGGTGTTCATCGTGGAGTCGCCCAACGGGGCGACGCTGGTGATCCCGACGGCGTTCCTCTCCTACACCGGCGAGGCGCTGGACAAGAAGACCCCCCTGCTGCGCTCGATGGCGGTGATCGACCGGCAGGCGAAGCGCGTGCTGAAGCTCTTCGGCAAGACGCCGGCGCGGGTCTACCCGACCGTGGGGCCGGAGCAGGAGTACTTCCTGATCGACAAGACCTTCTACCTGGCGCGGCCGGACCTGGTGCACTGCGGCCGGACGCTCTTCGGGGCGCGTCCGCCGAAGGGGCAGGAGATGGAGGATCAGTACTTCGGGTCGATTCCGGAGCGCGTGATCGCCTACATGGCGGAGGTGGAGGTGGAGCTTTTCAAGCTCGGGGTGCCGGTGAAGACGCGGCACAACGAGGTGGCGCCGGGGCAGTACGAGATCGCGCCGCTCTTCGAGAACACGAACATCGCGACGGATCACCAGATGCTGGTGATGCAGACGCTGCGCCGGGTGGCGGACAAGTATGGCCTGGCGTGCATCCTGCACGAGAAGCCGTTCGCCCGGATGAACGGCAGCGGCAAGCACAACAACTGGTCGCTGGCGACGACGGACGGTGACAACCTGCTGGAGCCGGGCGACAACCCGCACGACAACGCGCAGTTCCTTGTCTTCTGCGTCGCGGTGATCAGCGCGGTGTATCGCTACGGCGATGTGCTGCGTGCGGCGATCGCCAGCGCCCACAACGATCACCGCCTGGGCGCCAACGAGGCGCCGCCGGCGATCATCAGCGTCTTCCTCGGCGAGCAGCTCGAGGACGTGATGAACCAGATCGAGCAGGGAGGGGCCAGGAGCAGCAAGAGCGGCGGCGTGTTCGAGACGGGGGTGGACGTCCTCCCGAAGCTCCCCAAGGAGGCGGGCGACCGCAACCGGACGAGCCCCTTTGCCTTCACGGGGAACAAGTTCGAGTTTCGGGCGGTCGGCTCGAGCCAGAATATCGCGCGGCCGAACACGATCATCAACGCGATGGTCGCCGAGCGGCTGGATCACGTCGCGACGGAGCTGGAGCGCGCGCTGGAAGGCGGGCAGGAGCTGAACACCGCGATCCAGTCGCTGCTGGCGCGGATGATCAAGGAGGCCCGTGGGGTCATCTTCAACGGCGACAACTACAGCCGGGAATGGCACGTCGAGGCGGAGAAGCGCGGCCTGCAGAACCTTCCCACGACGCCCGACGCACTGTCGGTGCTCCAGGGGGAGAAGGCGCTGGGACTGCTGACGAAGCACGGGATCTACACGCCGGCGGAGCTTCGCTCGCGCTACCGGATTCTCGTGGAGCAATACGTCAAGACGCTGGCGATCGAGGGTGAGACGGCCACGCACATGGCGCGGACGATGATCCTCCCCGCCGCCATGCGGTACGCGCAAGAGCTCTCGCAGGCCGTGACCGCGATGACGGCGGCCGGCGTCGCCGAGCCCGCCGGGCGCGAGGCGCTGCGGCGGGTGAATGACCTGATCGTCAAGCTCGAGACGCAGGTGGCTCGGCTCGACAAGGCGCTGGATCACGAGCACCCGGAAGATCCGGAGGCCGCGACCCGCTTCATGCGCGACGAGGTGCTGGCGGCGATGAACGACGTGCGCGAGACCGCGGACCTGCTCGAGGAGATCGTCGCCGACGACCTGTGGCCGCTGCCGACGTACCGGGAGATGCTGTTCGTGCGCTGATGGGCCAAGCCCCGGTTCCGGAGTGGCTCGGCGCGCCCCGTCCCGCAGGAAGCCCTCTTCCCGCGCGGGTCGGGGCGCGTTAGGCTCCGGATCGTCGTGCTGCATGCCTTTGCAGATCCCGTCCCGCAGCGCGCGCCGGCATCCGCCTGGTCGCGCGGCGATCTCCTGCTGATTGGGCTGTGCCTCCCGCCCCTGCTGCTGGCGACGTGGATTGGGACGGTGTGCCACAACCTCGACCGCGGCGCCGCCGCCGTGCGCTATTCGCTGGCCATGGGCGAGCGCCCCGCAAGCCCGGTGTTCTTCGTCGGGAGCCTGGCGGGCGGCGGCGTGCTGGTAATCGTTGTCCTGGCGGGCGGCGGTGCGCTGCTGGGCGAGCTGCTGTCGGAGCCGTGGACGTGGGTCATCCTGCTCCTGCCGGAGCTGGCGTGGGCGGGGCCCCTGTCGGTTGCGTGGCTGCTCATGCCGCTGCGCGGGCCGATGAGCCGCATCGTGCGCGTCGCGGGCCCGCCGCTCGACGACGGGCCGGAGCCGATGCCGCCGCTAGCATCACCGCCGCATGCGTTTCAGGCTCGACAGTTCCCTCCCCGATGACGCCGGCTGGACAACCCCGCCCACGACGGCTCAGCGTGTGCTCCTCGGCGATGCGTGCGGGGCGGTGCTCAGGGACGGGACGGGAGCGATACAGCGCCGATGGGACGATCCGCTGGCGGGTTTGGCGTGGCTCGACCAGCAGCGCCGGCGCGGCGGGCGATGGGTAGGCTTTCTCGCGTACGAACTCGGCTATCTGCTGGAGCCCGCCTCCGCCCCCGCCGGCTGGGATGTGTCGGCGGGGTTGCTTTACGCCTGGGGGTGGGTGCCGAACCTCCCGAAGCGTCTCCATGCCAGGCCGCAGATGCCGGCCGGCGCCGGGATCGCGGGGAATGCGATCTCGTCATTCCGTTCCACGTTCACCCGCCCTGCCTACCTCGAGGCGGTGGCGCGCTGCATCGACTACATCGCCGCGGGGGATGTCTTCCAGGTGAACCTCTCGCAGCGGCTTGCGATCCCCTTTCGCGGAGCGCCGGCGGCGCTCTACGCATCGCTGCTGGCGACGGCGCCCGCGGCCTACGGGGCGCTGCTGGAGCTGGAGGATCGCGCGATCATCAGCAACTCGCCGGAGCTCTTCCTGCGCGTGACGGCAGAGGGGCGCATCATCACCCGTCCCATCAAGGGCACCCGCCCGCGCGGCGCGGGGGACGATTCCGATGCCGCCCTGGCCGCCGAGCTGCTGGCCAGCGCCAAGGACGCGGCGGAGCTGAACATGATCGTGGACCTGGAGCGCAACGACCTGGGCCGTGTCTGCGAAATCGGGAGCGTGCGCGTCAGCGAGCCGCGAACGATCGAGACGCATCCGAGCGTTCACCACGGCGTGGCGACGGTGGAGGGGCGCCTGCGCGCGGATGTCGGGCTGGTGGAGCTTCTGCGCGCGACCTTCCCCGGCGGAAGCGTGACCGGCGCGCCCAAGATCCGCGCGATGCAGATCATCGCGGAGCTCGAGCCGGCCCCGCGCGGCGCGTACTGCGGCGCCATCGGCCATCTCGACGCGGACGGGTCGATCACGCTGAACGTCGCCATTCGCACGATGACCCTGGGCGACGGCGCCCTGCACATCCCGGTCGGCGGCGGAATCGTCGCCGACAGCGACCCGGCCGCGGAGCACGAGGAGACGCTGGTGAAAGCGCGGGCGATGCTCCGCGCCGCTGCGATGGCAGAGCGGGACGGCGCCGCTTACGGCGTTCAGGCACCGGCTGATCCGGCCGTATCATGGCCGGATGTCTGATGCGTGGATCAACGGCGCGTTCGTCCCCGAAGCCGAGGCGATGGTGAGCATCGCCGACGCCGGCCTGCTGCACGCGGCCGGTGTCTTCACCACCATGCGCGCCGCCGGGGGAGAGGTGATCCGCATCGATCAGCATCTCCAGCGCCTCCGCCGCTCGTGCGAGGCGCTCTACGTGCCGCTCCAGCACGACAACGAGGCGCTCCGCTCGGCGGCGCGGCAGCTTCTCGAGCGCAACGACCTCTCCGAGGCGCGCCTGCGCCTCACTGTCACGCGCGGGCATGCGCGGCGCGATCCGCTGCACGGCGAGAGCTTCCGCCCCACGTGCATCCTCACCGGCGAGGCGCTGGCGGGCTACCCGCCTGAGTTCTACGAGCGCGGGCTGACCGTGGTGCTCAACAGCGACCAGAAGCTCAACCCGTACGACATCCAGGCCGGGCACAAGACGCTGGACTACTTCAGCCGCTTCGCCGCCCTGCGCGAGGCGACGCGCCGCGGCGCCGGGGAGAGCCTCTGGTTCAACGTCCACAACTTCCTCCAGGGCGGCAGCATCAGCAACGTTTTCATCGTGGAGGAGATCGATGGCGGCCCGGCGCTGGTCACGCCGCCGACGAACGACGACCTGAAGGAGGAGCCCGTGAAGCGCAGCTGCCCCTACCCGCGCAGCAACGCCCTTCCGGGCGTGACGCGGGCGGCAGTGCTGGAGTGGGCGCGGAGCGAGGGGATCGGCATCCAGCGCCTGCCGATCGACGTGAACCGCCTGCTGGCGGCGCGGGAGGTGTTCCTGACGAACAGCATCATGGGGGTGATGCCGGTGACGCGCCTGGAGCAGCAGGAAGTCGGCGATGGGACGCCGGGCGAGATCACCCGCCGCGCGATGAACGCCCCGGCGTGATCTGGAGAACCGGTGCCGGTTGTGTGGCTTTCGCTACCATCTCGACGTCTTGCGGCCGACCCGGCGTGCAAAAGATCGGCTTGACCGGCACGATCGGTCCCGGCATAGTGACGGCTGTCTTTCAGGGGAAGAGGAAGGTCTCATGTCTTTTCGTGCACCGTTCCGGTTCGTGGCCGTTCTGGCCGGTCTCGTTCTCACGCTCGCTTCAGCGGCGCAGGCTGACGTCATCCTCGGCAACTATCCGCCGACGAATGACAACACGCAGACGGCGTTCGTGAACCAGGCCCGACAGAAGGCGATCGGCTTCATCACGCCCTCGAGCAGCATCGAGGTGGAGAACGTGATCCTCCGGCTGGAGTTCACGGCGCTGAACCAGGTGCCCGTTCTCGGCATCTGGAGCAACAGCGCAGCCAACCAGCCGGGCACCTTGCTTCACAGCTTCACGAACCCCGCGAGCTTCTCGCTGGGGATCGATGACTACACGTTCGACTCCAGCGGATTCACGCTCGAGCCCGACACCCGGTACTGGCTGCGGCTCTCCGGCGCGATCGCAAACAACTCGATGAACTGGAAGGCCAGCAGCCCTGCCGTTACGCCCACCGGGCTGGCCACCTTCGACGGCAACCTGTTCACGACCGACGGTGGATCGACCTGGTCGAGCAGCTCGATCATCTCGACGTTCCAGATCAATGGCGTCGTTCCCGAGCCCGGCTCGCTTGGGGTGCTCGCGGCGGGAGGCGCTCTGCTCCTGGTCCGTCGCCGGCGCTGAAGTGATTGGTGTGACCTTGCGATACGAGAGAAGCGGCGTGCCTTAAGGGCACGCC
>JAEZED010000154.1 GCA_023417885.1 Planctomycetota bacterium | reverse complement strand
TTTTCGCGGGGGGGGGGGGCGGGGGGGGGGGGCGGGGCACCAGCGAGGTCCAGGAGTGTCGGCATCCAGTCGTAGAACACCGTCGGCAGGTCGCTCCTCGTCCCGCTCGCTACCTTCCCCGGCCAGCGCACGATCAGCGGGACGCGGAGGCCTCCCTCGTGCACGCTCCCCTTCAATCCACGCCACGGGCCGTTGGAGTCGAAGAAGCCGCTGTCCGATCCCCCCGCGCGACCCGCGGCCGGGCCGTTGTCGCTCGTGAAGATCACGATCGTCTCCTCCTCCAGCCCCAGCTCCGCAATGACGTCCAGCAGCGCGCCAACTCCGCGATCCATGTGCGTCACCATCGCGGCATACCCGGCGCGCGGCGACGGGTGCACCTCGTAACCGTCGCGCTGCTCGAACGGCGACTCCGGGATCCTCCCCTCGTACTCCGCAAGAGAAGCCTCCGGTACCTGCACCGACACGTGCGGCACCGCCAGCGCCAGGTACAGGAAGAAAGGCTCGTCCGCATGGTCTCGCACGAACGCCTGCGCCCGCTCGATGAAGAGATCCTGCGTGTAATGCTCTCCCGTAAGCGAACGCGTGTTGCCCGGCAGCTCCACGCGACGGTCTTCGTCCCACAGGTAGCGCGGGTAATGATTGTGGGCGTGGCGCTGGCAGTTGTAGCCGTAGAAGCGGTCGAAACCCTGCCTCAGCGGACTCCCCTCGCTGTCGAACATCCCGAGCCCCCACTTCCCGATCGCCGCCGTCGCGTAGCCGCGCTCCTTCAGGAGCTCGGCGATCGTCACTTCCTCCGCCGCCAGCGGCGACTGCCCCTCCGGCTGCACCTCCTTGTTGTCGCGGATGAATGCATGCCCCCCGTGCTTCCCCGTCAGCAGCACCGCGCGGCTCGGTGCGCAGACGGGGGAGCCGGCGTAGTGCGACGTGAAGCGCATCCCCTCCCGCGCCAGCCCGTCCAGCCTCGGCGTGCGGATGATCTTCTGCCCGTAGCTCCCCAGGTCCCCCCATCCCAGGTCGTCCGCCATGATGAAGACGATACTCGGCGGGCGCTCACGGGCCTCCTGCGCCATCGCACGCGCGGATGCTGCGAGCGACAGCACCATCACGACCGCCAGTAGCACGGCCCGCATGCCGACAACGTACCGAAGTTCTCCCCCCGATTCGACGGTTCCCGCTTGAGAAGGGGCGGAAAGTCCGGGATGATACGACATGCGATTGCTAACGGTCAGGACGGGATGGTCCGTCGCCGCCAAGCTGGTGGGGCTCGCTCTGTTCGGCTTCTCGCTTCACATCTTGCTTTCACTGGCCACGTCCATGTTCGAGGAAGGACGCGAACTTTCGGAGTGGTTGATGATTGCGCTGATGGCGCTTCTTCTGCTCGCGTTGGCGTGCGTTGTCAGTTGGGTCGGCTGGCGACTCTGGCGTCACTGGAACGCGGGAACCGTGCGACTCGCGACAATCCTGCTACTGGTGATGGCTGCTCTCTTCGGTTGGGGCAGTCTGGCCGAATTGGAAGGTCGTTCCGGCTTCCCTTGGAAGCTGGTTTCCGGGTTCGTCCTCATGATCCTGCCCTTTGTGATGGCGCTCGCCTATCGCAGGATCGTGCCGTTCGTGCTTCGCAACGCGCAGCTGGACGACCCGGTCGAACCTTCCGGCAAGTCCGCCGGGCACATGAAACGAGTGCACCTCTTCAGCGCAGCTCTTGGCCTGTCCATCTGGATCGGAGGAACGCAGATGGCGCTGGCGCTCGCGGCGACTCCTTCAACAGCCTTGTTCGCTATCCTGTCGCTCGCGGCTGGCGTTGTCGCCGAACGCATCGCCCTCTGGTGGTTGACGCCGCCGCCCGCTGCGCCGCTGCCTCCGGGTCGTGGCTTCGAGGTCGTTCCCACCGACGTCCCCCGTTCATAGCCGCTTCAGGCGGGCCAGGGCGTTGCGGGGAATCGCGCCGGGTCCGGTGTCTCGTCGCCCATCTCCCCCTTCGGTCCGATGTGCAGCATGCCGCGGCGCCAGAGCTCGTCGCGCGCGGCGCGGGCCGCCGTCGCCAGCGAACGCAGCGCCGCCGCGCGGTCGTACCACGGGCCGTCGTTCAGGCTGCTGGGCGATCCCTTCTGCACCGACAGGCAGGGGGAGGCCACGAGGCTCACGATCTGCGGGTTCTGCATCCGGAAGTGGCTGTACGCGCCGTCGATGTAAAGCTTCCCCCCCTCCGGATGCCCGACGGGGCGATCGATCGCGAGGCGGAGGTAGTCGATCAGCGGGCGCATCGCGCGGCGGTGGACGGCGTAGCAGTGCGCCCAGGTGAACGGGCCGTTGTAGCGCAGCAGCCCGGTGGGCGATCGGGGGAGCCCGCGGCTGAGCGAGTGGCCCACGTAGCACAAATCCCACGGATGCTCGCTGAGCAACCGGGCGACCTGGCCCTGTGCCTGCTCGAAGCGCCGGCTGAAGATCGCATCGTCCTCGAGCACCCACACGCTCTCGAGCCCGTCGCGCTCGGCGGCCTCGATGATCTCCAGGTGACTCAGGAAGCTCCCGTACACGCCGCGGGAGGGGAAGCCGTTGGCGTCGCTCGGCCGCGGGGCGTGGGGAATCGTGGTCTTCGGATTGTCGAGACCGATGCCGACGCGCGCAAGCTCGCGGCGCAGCGCCGCGATGCGGTCGGTGCGCTCCGGAAGGTTGATGATCGCCAGCCGATCGAAGTAGCCCAGCAGCGTCCCCCTGCCCGCGACGCGTCGGACGACGCCGGCGCCACGCGCAGCGCCGCCGCCGACGCTGCGGCCTCGTGGAGGAATGGCGGCAATGCTGTCGCGACCCTGCATCAGAGCCGCATCATGCCGGGGGGCTCATTCGGCTGCAACGCCGAGAACCCGCGCGCGATCGACCAACGACTTTCAACACCCCGACAGGTCCAACGAGAAGGCAGCGTCCCCGCCCAGGGATGCCGCCACAGCGCTTCTCGATGCCGTGCGCCCGCAAATGATGCGCAGGCATCGACTTCAGTCGTTGCGACCTGCTCCGCCGCCGCCCGATGCCCCGGACGATCGGGTCGTGGCGCGGGCGCCTGCCCTGGCGTTGGAGCCGGATCCATGACCTCCGCCGTGTGCCTCCGCGCCGGGTCTGGCCGAACCGCCCCCCACGCGCACCGTGCTGTGCGAGTGACTGCCCGCGGCGGAGATCACCGTGTGACCGCCGACCATCAGCACGAGCGGCTCCTCCTCCAGGCGCATCTCCGGCTGCGTCGCCTGACCCTCCTGGCGCGCGATCCCGGAGATCCGCAGCACCTGGAGCGGCCGGCGGAAAACTTCAAGACGATCCACGCCCTCGAGTGCCTCCGCGTGGAACATCAGCCGGCCCTGGTTCACGTGGCCGTGGTGCTGGTTCCCGCCCGTCGCGGTGATCGCTCCCGACTCCTGGCTTTCCCGGGGCTCGAGGAAGAGGTTCCTGTCCTCCATCCCGAGGCTCACCCAGCGCGCCGCACCCTCGTCGGGCGACCACGAGCCGTCTTCGCCTCGCCGAACCTCGCCCACCTTCTGCGGCGCGCCCGAGGCGATGCAGATCCAAGCCTCGGAAGTCTCGCCGGCCGCGTCGTCGCTGACGATGACCCGCCACGCGGCGCGGCTGTTGTTGGCGCTGATGCCGATGCCGGTGCTGTCGGGTTCCGCTCGTTCGGGGCCGACCATCACGCCGGCGATGCTGACCCATCCGCTCTGGGCGTCGTCATCGCGTGCGCCTCCCTCGGCGTAGAACGCCATGTCCAGCAACCGGCCCTGGGTGGTCACGGTCACGGTGGGGCTCGACACGCCGCGCGGCAGGTCGTGACGCGGCGCCCGCGCCCGCGTGCCGTCCGGGTGCCACCAGCCGTCGTCGCCGTTGGAGACAGCCAGCAGCGTCAACTTGGTTCCATCGGCCAGCGTCACCGTTGGCTGCTGGTCGCCCGGCGTGAAGTCTTCCACGCGTTCCTGCGCCGCCTGTCCCGCGCGGCCCGACTGCCCTCCGCCGTCCTGGGCGGGGGCCGCGACGCCCGGCGTGGCGAAGCTGGGGCTGATCGAGCCGAAACCGCTGCCGACGACTCCCACGCTCATCGCGGCGGCGAGCAGCGCTGTGCCGGCGAGGCCGGCGTTCTGGATCTTCATCATGGTCAGGACTCCTCGTGCGATCAGAAAAGCCGAACCGCTCCCGCCGGCAACGGTGGCGGCGCGGGCGGGGCGGGCGATGGTGGAGAGGGCGATCAGCAGGGCCGCCGGGCTGACGATCACGCCGCGCCGCGCAAGCCGTTCGCGCAGGCGGCCCAGCGCCCGTGCGGTCGCCTTCCGGGCCGCCTCCGGCGACATGCCGACGCGGTCGGCCACGTCGGGCCAGGGCTTTTCGTCGAGGTGGCGCAGCGTGATCAGCCGGCGCTCCGAGCGGCTCATCCGCGACAGCGCGGACACGACCTCCTCGGTCAGCTCACCCGCCTCGGACGGATCAACCCGCTCCGGGGCCGCAGCTACGTGCTCATGACGACGGCGGCGCGACTCGCCGCGCCGCCAGGTGCTCGCCGCATACCGCGCCGTCCGTGCCAGCCACGGCATGGCCGATCCGCGGCACCGCGCCGAGAGCCACGCCGCCCGGGGACGACGCGCCAGCACAATGAAGGCGGCCTGGGCCACGTCTTCGGCGGCCGACGGGTTGCCCGTGGCCCGCACCGCAACGCGCCGCACCGTCTCGCTGTGCCGGGCCACGAGCCGGCCGAAGGCGGCGTCGTCGCGGCTCTGGAGGAAAGCGGCGAGCAGTTCGGCGTCGCTTGGGGCGGGGGCGGGTTGGCTGGCGGTTCGGAGCATGCGTCCTCTTCACACGAGGATGGCCGCAAGCTCGTTCCACCGGACGAAAAAGTAAACAAAAAACCGCCCTGGGCCGAACGTCGTGGACGGAAGGGCTCAGTCCTGCTTCCCGAGGCCGGTGCGGTTGTAGATCGCGACGACAGCGAGAGATGCGGCGATCATCAGCGCGATCGCCGGGCCGGCGGTGCCGAGATCTCCCTCGTAGCTCTCCAGGTATATCAGGATCGGGAGCGTGGTCCGGCCCTCCTGCATGCCGAAGACCATCAGGGTGGCCCCGAACTCCCCGGCGGCGCGTGCGAAGGCCAGGATCAACCCGCTGGCGATGCCGCGGCGTGCCAGCGGAAGGCTCACGTGCCAGAACGTCGCGAGCCGGCCCGCGCCCATCAGCCTCGCGACATCCTCCAGGTCGCGATCGACCGACGCAAACCCCGCACGGGTCGGCATGTAGAGCAGCGGCAGCGCCACCACCGAGGCCGCCAGCACCGCCCCTTCGAACCGGAACAGGATCGAGTAGCCCGTCGCCGCGTGCAGCCAGTGCCCCAGCCAGCCACGCGCGCCGAGCAGCAGGATGAGCAGGTAGCCGACCACCGTCGGCGGCAGCACCAGCGGCACCAGGATCAGCGCCTCGGCAGCGCTCTTGCCCGCGAAGCGGCGCCGCGACATGAGCAGCGCCAACGGCACGCCCACCAGCGCCGCCAAAAGCGTCGCCGCGGTGGCGATCTGGAGCGTCAGCAGCAGCGAAGACCAGAGGCGTTCCATCCCGGCCGCATCATGCACGCCCGCACGGGCCGCGGCAACGACGCGCAAGGCTCATTCGCCCGCCGGCGCGAAGCCGTGTCGCTGGAGGATCGCCCCAGCCTCGGGGCCCGCCAGGAACGCCAGGAACGCCTCCGCCGCCACGCGGTGAGGGCTTCGGGCGACGATCGCAGCGGGGTACTGGATCGGATCGTGCAGTGCCGGGTCGCAGGTCGCGACGATCCGCACGCGATCCCCGGACACGATCGCGTCCGTCCTGTAGACGATGCCGGCGTCCACCTCTCCCAGCTCGACGTAGTTCAGCACCTGCCGCACGTTGGCGCCGTGAACCAGCCTCTCCGAAAGCCGCTCGTACAGCCCCAGCCGTTCCAGCGCCTGCTTCGCATACCGTCCCGCCGGCACGGTATCCGGGTGGCCGATGGCGATGCGCCTCACGCCGTTGTCGGCCAGCGCCTCCCAGCCCGAGGGCGTTTCTGCGCCGACGGGCGCGACCAGCACCAGCGCGTTGGCCGTGATGGTGCGCACGGAGGCGGAGTCGATATGCCCTCCCTCCTCCAGCATCGTCACCTGCGGGACGCCGGCGGAGATGAACAGATCAATCGGCGCTCCACCGGCCACCTGCGCCGCGAGTTGCCCGGAGGAGGCGTATGTCGCGACGATCCGGTTGCCCGATTGCGCCTCCCACGCGCCGGCGAGATCCTCCATCACGTCCTTCAGGCTGATCGCTGCGGCGACGCGGAGCGGGCCGTCCGCGGTGTCCGTGCCGGCGTCGGCGTCGTCTCGACAGCCGGCCGGGAAGGCCAGGAGCAGGAGCAGGGAGATGAACGCGAGCCGGCGGCTGCGCCAGGGAGAGGTGCTCGACTTGGCCGGCATGGCTTCAAGTCTACCGCGGGACGGCGATCACCGATCGTGGGCGGGCGGAAGCCGGAGGGTCTGGCCCGCCTGGATGCGGGAAGCGTCGAGCCCGGGATTCTCGGCGACGATGTCGCGCCAGCGGCTGGCGTCGCCCAGCTCGTTGCGGGCGATCGCGTAGAGGGTTTCGCCGGGGGCGACGACATGCTGCGACGGCCGCGCCTGGCGCACTCCCGGTTGCACCTGGACGACGCGCTGCGGCGTCGGCCCCGCCTCGTAGTAGGCCAGGACTGCGTCGCCCACGTCGAGCACTTCCGGGAGCACCACCTGGGGCGAAAGGTGTCGCGGCAGGTCATTGCGCACGACCGGCGCCGGGGCCCGCTCGATGTCGCGCGCCAGCGGCGCGGGCGACCAGTCGGCGGAGTAGGGGGCGTAGGGCGTCGCGCAGCCGCTGAGCAGGAAGAGCCCGAAGACGGCGGCGGGCCGGAGCGTCGCGAGGAGAAGGCGCATGCCGCTGTTGTCGGCGAGGGCGAGCCGGGAGCGCCAAGCGCGGAGGGTGGTCGCACTTTATCGGTCGCGCCGGGCGACCCGTTTCTAGGATCGGGCCATGCTTTCGGGGCGATTGCTGGCTGTCCCTTCTCTTGCTGTGCTCGGCATTGCTGCGCTCGATGCCGGGAGCTGCGCGGGGATGGCCGCGATGGCGGGTGCGGGATATTCGCGCGACTGGTCGCCCTTCCTGTGGTTGGCGGGGCTGCTGGTGCTGTCGGGACTGCTCGCCTGGGTGGTCACACTGGTCTGGACGGCGTGGATCGTGCATCGCCCGCCGCGCATGACGGCCGGGCGGGCGCTGGCGCGCCTGGGCCGGGCGACGCCGGCGGACGTGGGCATCGCTTCGTTCGAAGAGGTCGCCTTCAACGTGCCGCGTCGCGACCGAGCGGGCGGGGAGGCGACGCTTGCCGGGTGGTGGATCCCGCATGCCGGGGGGACGGCGGTGCACCGCACGTGCATCCTGCTGCACGGCTACGGCGATTCGCGGGCAGGGGCGCTGGCCTGGGCGAGCCTGTGGCGCCGGCTCGGCTTTCACCTGCTGCTGCTGGACCTGCGCGCCCACGGCGACAGCGGCGGGAAGCTGGCGGGCGGGGGCGCCTGGGAGCGCGACGATCTTCACCGCGTGATCGACGCGCTGCGCGACCGGCACCCGTCGGCGGCGCGGACGGTGGTGCTGTTCGGCGTCAGCTACGGTGCGATGGTCGCCGCCGCCTGCTGCGCGCAGCGCGACGACATTGCGGCGCTGGTGATCGACAGCCCGGTGGATGGCTGGAGCACGGCGACGCGGCGTTACGCCGAGCTGCTCGGTCTTCCCCTGGCGCATGCTCACGGCCTGCGCCTGGCTCTGGCAGAGCGGTGGCTCGGGGTGCGATTCGAGGAGATCCGGCCGGTGAACACGCTGGCGGAGGTGCGGTGCCCGGTGCTGGCGATTCTTCCGCGCGAGGATGTGCTGGTTTCGCCCGCGGAGTCGGAGGCGATCGCGTCCCGGCTCGAGGCGGGGGGCAGGCACCTCGTCTGGCATGCGGCGACGAGTCACAACCTGGCGATCGCGACGCACCCGGAGGCGTACGAGCGGCAGGTGCAGGAACTGCTGATGCGCGCGGGCCTGTGGGAGGCCGCACCGGTCCCGGCGGCGGAATAGGATCAAGGCTTGGTTCGTCCGCTTTCCCAGAATCCGTGGGGCCGTCGCCCGCGGCGCCGGCGCATCGAGTCCGGCCCGCCGGTGCTCGAGGTTCCGGTCGTCTCGCCGCAGCGCGCCCTGCACGCGCTGCGGGTGACGGTGAAGCCCCACGACTGGACGCGCGAAGCGATCCGGCATCGTCTCTCGGTCGATGCCAGCGGCTCGGCGGAGCAGCCTTGGCGCGTGGAATGGAGGCAGGTCGCCGAGGGCGCCATCGCCGCCGCGGCGCAGCGGCTGGGCGTCAAGGTTCGGCTGGCGTGCGATGCAGATGCGTCGGTGCATCTGCGGGCGATCTTCGCCGAGGGAACGCCGGAGGAGCTGGCCCGCGCCGTGGGTGTCGTGCTTTCGTCGCACCTGCCGGAGACGTGGTTCACGCTGGGTCGGCTGGCGCTGCTGCGCGGACAGTTCTGGCGGCGCGAGCGGGGATACGGCCTGCACCTTCGGCCGGCGAAGGATGTTCACCTGCCGCGCGCGGTTCGTGGGAGCATTCGCGACCTGCTGGGCGCGCGGTGAAGCTTCAGGCGTCGGCGAAGAGGATCCCGGCGACGCCGCTGAAGACGGCGGCCGCGGTGCCGGCGACGAGCGAGAGGTCACCGATCCAGAGGGCGAGGCACCCGCCGAGTATACCGAAGACGACGCCGGCGGTCAGCCAGTCGTCGACGCCGGCGCTCTTGCGCGGCTGGGTCGCGTGCGGCTCGCTCTCCTGCGGCTGCTGTGTCGCCGTCGCTTCCTCGACGGTATCGCTGGTTGTTGGAGCGGACATGGCGTACACCCTCACAAAGGCGATGAACGGACGATCGCATCGGCCACGTCGGTGGCGCGCCATGCCGGGCGAATGGGAAGAGCCCGGGCGTGGCG
>JAEZED010000144.1 GCA_023417885.1 Planctomycetota bacterium | reverse complement strand
ACGGAGAAGCCCCTTGAAAACACCCGCCACCCCCCTCGCCCGGACCGCGGCCCGTTGCCTGCTCATCGGCTTCGTTTCCGGCCTCATGCTCGTGGGGCAGGCCGGCTGCTCCCTGTTCGTCGATCCGCGGCAGGACGTGACGATCGAGGCAAGCGATCCCTCCGCCAGGCTCTTCGTCGACGGGCGCGAGGTGGGCGTCGGCAAGGCCATCGTGCCGCTGAAGCGAAACGACACCTACGCCGTCCGCGCCACCCTTCCCGACGGCCGCTTCGCCGGCACGCGCATCCGGCGGAATGTCAGCACGACGGGCGTGATCGACGTCGTGGGCGGGATCTTCCTGCTCTTTCCCTTCCTCGGCGTGCTCGGCCCGGGCTTCTGGCAGCTCGAGCCGGACTACCTCTTCCTGAGAATCCCTGATGCGCAGCCCGGGACGCAGCCGGGCCAGTGAGAGGCCCGGGATTCCGCGCAAGTTCTGCCGGTTCGTCCGCAACTTCCCGATCGCCGGCGCTTGACTTGACGAGTCGGCCGGCGCAGTTCACTGCCGGGCGGCGCCTGGGCGGGGCGCTGATTCCCCCGCCGGGCCCGGAAAGCAGAACAGGAGGCTTCTCATGAGCCGCTACGACCCCAATGACCGGGGCTACCCCGGCGCCTTTGCCCATCCTGCGCCCCCGCCTGCACCTGTGCAGGCGGTTGACGTCAAACGCCGCAGTGGCCTCGGAGCCGTCGCCCTCGTCCTGGCGATCATGGCCCTCCTTTTCGGGTGGGTGCCCGTGGTCGGCCTCCTGATGATCCCGCCGGCGCTGCTGGCGCTGGCCCTGGGCATCCTCGGCTTCGCCGTCGCCGTCGTGACCGGCCGCACCGGCCGCATTCTCCCCTTCGTCGCCTCCATCCTGGCCGTGTTCGGCATGGCCCTGCCGGCCGCCTCGACCGCCCTCTTCGCCCTCGCCGTCACGCCTTGGGGCTACACCGTTGCGATGGACCAGGTGCAGATCGAGCTCGAGCAGGACCTGAAGCGCCAGGGCGTCGTCGCCGAGCGCGCCGAGCGCCTCAGCGAGGAGATCGGCGACGTCCTTCGCAGCTTCGCCCAGCCCGATCGCTGGCGCGAGGGGATCAGCTTCGCCCATCGCTTCGGGCGCATCGAGGATGACTACCGCCGTGCCCTCTGGGCGCTGGACGAGTCCGACGCCGCCGGCCGCGAGGTTGCGACGAAGCAGTTCCAGGAAGATCTCGCCCGCCTCGCCGAGCGCTACGACGCGGACCTGGCCGATGAGGATGTCCGCCTCCTCGTCGAGTTGCTCGGCCGCCCGCAGATCCAGCAGGTGGACAACTGGCGCCAGTACTCGCGAAAGCTGGAGGCCTCCTACACCGCCGGCCACGAGCGGAACATCTGGGCCCCCCAGGTCTGCCCGCACAGTTGCGACTGAGCAACAAGCTTCCTGATCACCAGGCTCGGCCCCGGCATCGTCCATGCCGGGGCTTTGCCTTTTCGCTCCGCCGCGCCGAACATGTGCCGTGCCATCCAGCCATGACCGACTCTCGATCCTCCCTGGACGCCCGATCGGCCTGATCGGCGGCGGGCAGCTCGGCCGAATGTTCGGCATCGCGGCGCGGCGGATGGGCTACGGCCTCCACGTGCTGGATCCCACCCCCGGCTGTCCCGCCGGACAGGTCGCGGACGTCCAGATCAACCGCCCGTACGACGACATTGAAGCGGCGCGCACCTTCGCCGGCGCGGTCGATGTCGTCAGCTTCGAGTTCGAGAACGTGCCGGGCGAGACGCTCGAGGCGATCGAGCAGGTCGTCCCCGTTCGCCCGCGCTCAGAAGTCCTGCACATCTGCCGCCATCGCCTCCGCGAGAAGACCTTCCTGCGCGATCGAGGCTTCCCGCACGCCGACTGGCGCGAGGTGCGTTCCGCCGAAGACCTTTCCGCCGGAGTCGCGGCCTTCGGCGGGGAGGGAATCCTGAAGACCGCGCTCTTCGGCTACGACGGGAAAGGGCAGCAGAAGCTGCGCGCTTCGGGCGATCTCGCCACCGACGCCCGCGCCGTCGACGCCGCGTGGGGCGCGCTGAACCAGCCGGCGGGGGTGCTGGAGAAGATCGTGCCGTTCGACATGGAGGTCAGCGCGGTCGTGGCGCGCGGGCAGGATGGCGAGGTGCGTGTCTTTCCGATCGCCCAGAACGACCACGCGCGGCACATCCTCGATGTCACCTGCGTTCCGGCGGCGCTGCCGCCGAAGGTGCTGGCGCGTGCCGAGGAGCTGGGCCGTGCCGTCGCCGAGGCGCTGGATGTCGTGGGCGTGCTGGCGGTGGAGATGTTCGTGGTGGGGGAGGACCTGCTGGTGAACGAGCTCGCCCCGCGGACGCACAACAGCGGGCACTGGACGTTCGACGCCTGCGAAACGAGCCAGTTCGAGCAGCAGCTGCGCGCCGTTTGCGGTCTGCCGCTGGGCGGTGTGCGCCCGACGGCGCCAGGCATCGCGATGGCCAACCTCCTGGGCGATCTCTGGCAGGGGGGCGAGCCGGACTGGCGCGCCTGCCTTGCCTTCCCGAGCGCCAAGCTCCATCTCTACGGCAAGGCGGAGGCGCGCCCGGGACGGAAGATGGGCCACCTCGTCGCCACCGCCGACACCGTCGAGCAGGCGCGGCGCGACGTGCTGGCGGCGCGCCAGGCTCTGCTGGAAGGATCCTCGCCGGCTTGACCCGGCAGGCCTTGATGCACCACATTCCCCGGCATGGAGAGCGATGCACCAGAGTTCATCGACCCCGGGATCGCGGATGCGGAGGTGGTCGAACTCGAGTACGCCGGCCCGCGGCCGACGCAACTGATCGGCCGCGACGCCAGGGGCAACGTGGTGGTCCATGTTGTCGGCGCGTTGCCGCGTCGCTGCTACAAGAGCGGGATGACACCGGAGGAGGCCGCCAGCGCCGGGCATGTGCTGCTGGAGCATGAGAAGTGGATGTACTGGGCGCCGTCGTGGGTGGCGCTCATCACCCTGTTCGGTTTTCTCGTCTTCTTCCCGTCGTTCCTGGTGGGCGTCGTTCTCTACCTCGTGCTACGGAAGCGGGTCGTCGTCTTGATGAGCATCCGTCGCGACATCTGGCGGCGGCGCACACTGGCGATCTGGCTCTGCGCCCTCGGCGCGTTCGCGGTGCTGATCGGCGGCACGGTCGCGGCAGTCGGTGCCGATACATGGTGGCTCTTCCTGCTCGCAATCCCGGTGGCGATCGGGCTGGCGATCGTCTCTGCGACCTACGGCCGGGTCATCGCGGTGCGGAAGGTCGTCAACGACTGGGCGCACCTCTCCGGCGCCGGGCGGCGGTTCATGGAGCAGGAGCGATTCGACTTCCAGATTTGACCTGAGACGCCGTCTCAATAGAGTACCAGGCCTACCTCGGGTTGGCCTATGGGAATCCGCCGCCTCATCTTCTGGACACACCTCGCCATCGGCCTCTTCGTGGGCATCGTCGTGCTCATCATGTCCGTCACGGGCGTGATCCTCACCTACGACCTCCAGCTCACCGACTGGGCCAACGGCGACTACCGGCGCACCCCCGCCGAGGGGGAGACGCCCTTGCCCGTCGAAGCGATCGTCGAACGCCTCGCCGAGGCGCGCGACGGGCAGCGGCCGGCCAGCATCTCGTTCCGAAACGATCCCGCCGCCCCCGCGACCGCCAGCTTCGGCCGGCGGCAGACCCTCTTCGTCGACCCGTACACCGGCGAGGTCCTGGGCGATGGCAACGGCCGCGTCCGCGCGGTCATGAGCTGGGCGATGGGCTGGCACCGCTGGCTCGGGCGGGAAGGGGACGGCCGGGCGATCGGCCGCCACATCACCGGCGCCTGCAACCTCGGCTTCGCCTTTCTCGTGGTGTCGGGGCTTTACCTCTGGTGGCCGAAGCGCCTGCGGTGGGGGGCGTTCCGGCAGGTGCTCTGGTTCCGGCGCGGGCTTTCGGCCAAGGCGCGTGACTGGAACTGGCATCACGTAATCGGCTTCTGGTCGGCGCTGCCCCTCCTGTTCGTCGTGCTCACCGGCGTGGTCATCTCCTATCCCTGGGCCGGCGACCTCCTCCGCCGCGCCACCGGCGGCCCCGAACCGGCGGAGAGCGCGGCGCCACAAGCCAGTGTCGCCCGGGCCACCGATGATGCCGCAGGAGTGGAAGCGACTCCCGGGAGCCCCCTCGCCGGCATCGATGCAGCGCTCGCCCGCGCCCGGACGCAGGCCGGCGACTGGAACACCATCAGCCTCCGGATTCCGGAATCGGGTGCAGCGCCGCTCGAAGTCACGATCGATCGCGGCAATGGCCGACAGCCGCAGCTGCGCACACGCCTCACGCTCGACCGCGCCGGCCACGTGATCGGCACCGAGGGCTTCGGCGATCTGCCGGTGTACTCGCGGGCGCGCTCGGTCGTCCGCTTCGGCCACACCGGCGAGATGGGTGGATTCATCGGCCAGACCGTCGCCGGCCTCGTGACGGCAGGCTCCGTCGTCCTCGTCTGGACAGGCCTTGCCCTCACCTTCCGCCGCCTCGTCCTCGCCCCCCTCCGCGCCCGCCGCCGCCGCGTGACAACGAGATCCGCCACCGAAGCCGATGCGGAACCCGAGCCACAAACCGCCTAGACTCGCGTCGTCGGGGCCGTAGCTCAATTGGGAGAGCACTAGCTTTGCAAGCTAGGGGTTGCCGGTTCGATCCCGGTCGGCTCCATTTTCGGGGACATCACTGCTGGCGGAGGCGGCGCGTCCAGTCGGCGAGGCTTTCGAGCAGCTTGCCGATGAACTCCTTCGACTTTTCGTCGGTGAGGTTGCCCTGGTCGTCGAAGCGCGAGGGGGCGTCGGAGATCATCACCTCCGGCTGATTGATCGGGAACATGTTCAGGAAGACGAACATCTGCCGCAGGTGATACTGCGCGCGGGCGGTGCCGATCGACCCGATCGTCGCTCCCATGATCGCCACCGGCTTGCCGGACCAGGCGTTGTCGCCGTAGGGCCGCGAGGCCCAGTCGATCGCGTTCTTCAGCACCCCGGGGACGGAGTAGTTGTACTCCGGCGTCACCAGCAGGATGGCATCGGCGGCGCGGATGCGGCGCTTCAGGTCCACCACCTTCTCCGGCGGCTTCTGTTCGTGGTCCTCGTTGAAGCCGGGGAGGCCCTCGATGTCGAAGACGTCGATCGTCATGCCCTGCGGCACGAGCTGGGTCGCGGCGCGAAGCGCCGACCTGTTGTACGACTTCTGCCGCAGGCTGCCCGCGATGCCCAGGATGGTGAGGTTGTCGGCCATGGCTTGATGCTCCAATGCGCTGATCCCGCCCGTGTCTTACCCGCGGCCCGCTGCCGGCGGGAACACTGCACATTCCGTGCCTCGCGGGAGGGCTAGAGCATCGCGAGCTGCTTGTTGGAAACCGATCCGCCGTAGAGGCGCTTGTATTCGATCTTGCGCTCGATCGCGTGGATGACGGCGGCGGCGAAGTTCTCGCCGTAGAGCTTCTGGCTGCTGCCGAGGCCGCCGGGGCTGAAGACGTTGATCTCCATCAGCTTGTCGCCAACGATGTCGAGCCCCACCAGGAACATCCCGTCCTGCACCAGCTTGGGTCGCACCGTCTCCACGATGTGGTGCATCGTGTCGTCGAGGGCGGCTCGCGCCGCCTGCCCGCCGACGCTCATGTTGCTCCGCGCCTCCCCCTTGGCCGGCTTGCGCCGGAAGGCGGCGACCTTCCCGTCCACCTCCAGCGGCATGCCGTTCATGACGAACAGGCGGACGTCGCCGTCTTTCGCCGCCGGCAGGTATTCCTGCGCCACGAGATAGCCGTCGCGCGTGATCGCATCGACCATCTGTGCGAGATTGGCCTCCTGCCCCGGCTTGATGACGAAGACATTGGCCCCGCCCGAGCCTTGGAGCGGCTTGAGCACGGCCCGCCCCTTCTCCTTCTTCACGAATGACCTGACCTCCGACAAGCTCCGCGTGATCAGCGTCCGCGGGCGCACGCTCTCGGGGAAGTGCTGGAAGTACATCTTGTTGAACGCGTCGGCCAGGCTCTCCGGATCGTTCAGGACCAGCACGCCGTGCTGCGTCGCCAGTTCGCCGAAGATGAAGCCGGACGTCTGTGCCCAGGGCCGCTCGAAGTCCTCCGCCGGGTCGTTGCGGAGCATCAGCACGTCGAGATCGCTCACGCTGATGCGCTCGGAGCGCCCCTTCTCGCCCTGGATGTCGGCGAGGAACGCCTTCGTGTTGCGGTGCCCGTCGCTGGATGGCCCGCGAGCGCGGGCGCGGATCTTCCCGTCAGGGTCCAGTGCGAAGTCGCCGACGCCCATGAGCCACGCCTCGTGCCCGAGACTGGTGGCGGCCAGGGCCAGGCGCGTCGTCGTGTAGACGTGCTCCTCGGTGTCGATCTGGTTGACGGCGAATCCGATCTTCATGAAGTGTTCTCCGCGGGGAGCAGGTCGGCGACGCCGGCGCCGCGTCGCAGGCGGTCGAGGCGATCGGCCGCGCCGGGAGCCTCGAGGTAGTGCGGCATCAGGGGGGGCGGGCGAAGCAGTTCGCGCCAGCGGAGCTCCCGCAGGATCGGCAGCGCCTGGCGGCTGACCTTGCCCAGGAACAGAAGCTCGATCTCGCCGTCGTGGCGCAGGTAGTCGAGCAGGGAGATCAGGCCGCGGAGGTATACCGCATCCTTCGTGAATCCGCCGCCCCGAAAAACGCGCATCGTCGTCGTGAAGGCGGTCGAAACGCCCAGGCCATGCCCCTCGTGGAGTTCCGCGAAGACGTCGGCGAACGTGCTGCCGCCGATCATCCGCCGCACGGCAAGCACCCGCGCGGCAAGTTGGCGCAGGCGTGCCGGGCGCAGTCCATTGACGAGGTACTCCGCCATGACGGCGGTGCCTTCCTGGAGTTCCTCGTAGCCGGGGAGCCCGGAGGCCAGGAGCTTGAGCGGCTGGAGCGTCGCGTTGTGCCAGGTGAGGATGTGCGTGCCGATCTCGTGGTGGATCAGCGCCTCCACGCGGCTGGCGGGGACGGACAGGCTCTGCGCCACGAGCAGATTGCCGCGCGAGACCAGGAGGCCCGGCACGTCGTCGCGCACCTCGACGCCCGCGGGGAAGTCGGCCGGGAAGGCGCGGCGATACCGCTCGATCTCCGCCGCGGCGGTCCGGGCAAAGTCGTGCGCACCGACGCGGCCGCCTCCCGAATCGCCGCCCGCGGCGCCCGGGCGCGGGGCATCGGCGAGGATCTCCTCGGCGACCGCGAACAGGTCATCCTCGACGCCGCCGTAGAGCTGGAGGCTGCCGTAGAGGAATCGCGGGGTGTTGCGATCGTGGAGGAGCGTAATCTGCCGGTCCAGCTCCTGTCGCTTGTCGCGCAGGAGTTCGCCCAGGGCGGGGTCCTCCACCAGCTCGAGGGAGATGCCGTAGAGCCGGCGCTTCAGGACGTCGGGGTCGAAGTTGAGCAGGCGATAATGGAACTGCGGGGCCTTGCGGTAGCCTTCGTCGCGGAACTGCGCGAGCGCGGGCTCGGTGTTGAGCGGCGTGACCGCGAGCAGGAGGTTGAAGGCGTCGCTCACCTCTGCGAGCTGCTCGTCCGCCTCGCGCACGTTGCGCAGCAGGTTGCGCGGGCCCAGCGAGAGATAGTGCTCCGGGCCGTGCGACGTCTCCAGGTGCGCGAAGCGGTAGGCCGCCTGGTGGAGCACACGCGCCAGCCGGTGATGCAGCCGCCGCAGCACCTGCGGGTAGAGCTCGTGCGTCTGCGGATCGTGGTAGATCGGCGGAACCTCCAGCCCCAGGCGCAGCGCCCCCCGCCGCGAGGCCTCCTTCTCCGTCAGCAGCGGCGGCATGCCGGGCGGAACGGGATCCGCCGCGCGGTCGATGCGCACGGCCACGCGGCGTCCGTAGAGACGCATTCGCCGGAGCGCGCGCGCCATCGCGGCGACGGTGGCGCGCCCCGACTCGCCGTCCGGCATCACGATGCGGAAACACGGGCGCTCGACCATCATCCCGTCGACGATCGCCGGCGTCTCGTGGCCCGACCAGATCTCCAGGAGGAGCATCGCCTGGAACTCGTCCGACAGGGCGGCGGTCACCTCCTCCACGAGCCGCTGGAGGTGGGGATGGCCTTCACGATCGTCGTCGGCGACGAGATAGGAGCCCTGGCCGGCGACGAGGCGGCGCGTCCCCTCGTCCGGGCGATCGCCGGGGGGGCGATAGACAAACAGGGCCGGCACCGGCCGGTCGATGCTGATGCGCCCGCGCTTTCCGAGCGAGCGGTGAACGCGCCGTCCCTCGCGCAGCCGCTGCGCGATGGCCCGGATGAGGGTGTCGTCGAGCTCGGCCATGGGCGTTCAGGCGCTGAACAGCTCCTCGAGCACGCCGGGCACCGTCGCCTCCAGCGCGCGGCGGACGGAGCGGATCTCGGTCTCGAACGGCTCGCCCGTCCACTCGTCCATGAAGAACTTCTTCATCTCGATCGCCAGCGAGCAGCCGGTGTCGGGATAGTTCTCGTGGACCCAGCGGGAGAAGAAGCCGCCCTTGAACTTCACGTCCACGCGCACGTCGAACGGCCGGTCGCGCTCCGGGTCGCCGCGGGCCATGTCGGCGACGAAGCGCGCAACCAGCGCATCCCACCGCCCGGGCGGCATGTTGCTCGTGCCGACGTTGATCTCGGGATTGCGCGCCGCCGCCGCCGGCTCGGCGTGCGGGCCATCGCGCCGGTGGTTGTAGGAGTGGATGTCATAGACGACGAAGCGGCCGTGCTTCTCTACGATCCCGTCGAGGAGCTGGCGCAGCTCGTCATAGAAGGCGTCGTGCATCGCCAGCGAGCGGTCGATGACCTCCGGCGGAAGCGGCTCCTTCCAGACCTCCAGCGACCACGCCTGCTCCGGCGTGAGGTAGACCGCACCGTCGCGCGGGCGGTTGAGGTCCACCTCGAAGCGCGAGCGCTCGCCGACGATGCGGGTCTGGGCGATTTCCGCCCAACGCGCGGTGAAAGGGTCTTCCTCGCGCAGCCGATCCGATTCGCTCAGGGCGATGAGCCGGGCGATCTCGGAGCGCAGCGCGTGCCCATCATGAATGGCGGCGGCAATAAGCGGGGAATCGCCGGCGGTGATCCGGGCGGCGTCGGTTTGGCGGTCCACACGGGCGAATATAAGCGCAACGCCCGTAACCGTCCGCCGCGCAAACGTCGCCTCAAAATGCCCGTTGACACCGCCTGGCCGGGGTGCATGCCGGGCGTTCGACAACCGCCCGGGGAGCGGCGTTGACTCTGCCCGGACGCTAATATGTGGGCCATGAAGCATTCGAGCTCCTCGTACCTGCGCGCCTCGGCGATCTCCCTTTCCGGCGTGCTGCTCTCCGGCTCGCTCGTCCTCGGCGGGATGCAGGACGAGCCGCCTGCGACACAACCGGAGTATCCGAAGCTGAAGACGAGCGACGTGGTGGAGGACTACCACGGCACGAAGATCGCCGACCCGTTCCGCTGGCTCGAGGACCTGGCCGACCCGGACACCCACGCCTTTATCGAGAAGCAGAACGAGCTGACGCGCGCCTACGTGAACGTTCCTGAGCGCAGCGCCATCCGCGCCCGGCTGGAGGAGTTGATCGACTACCCGCGCGTCAGCAGCCCCGGCCGCGAGAAGGACCGGCTCTTCTACAGCCGCAACACCGGCCTCCAGAACCAGAGCGTGCTCTACATGAAGCGGCAGGGCTCTGACGAGGAGGTGCTGCTCATCGACCCCAACACCTGGAGCGACGACGGCACCGTCGCGCTCGCCGGCACGAGCGTCAGCCACGACGCCGAGAAGATGATCTTCGGCGTCAGTGTCGGCGGGAGCGACCAGCGCGAGATGAAGATCATGCGCCTCGGCGAGAATCTCGGCGAGCTCTACCCGGAGACGCTCACGAACATGCGCTTCGCCGGCACCGCCTGGCATCCGGAGGGCACCGGCTTCTGGTACAACCAGTACCCGACGCCCGGCACCGTCCCTCCCGAGGCCGAGCGGCTGAACAACAAGGTCTTCTGGCACGCGCTCGGCACGGAGCAGTCGGAGGACGCGCAGGTCTACGCCTACCCCGACGACCCGGAGCTGAGCTTCTACCCCTGGGTCACGCCGCACGACCGCTACCTCGTCGTCTACGCCAGCCGCGGGACGGACAGCCGCGCGGGCATCCTCTATCGCCCCGTCGGCGACGATCCGGCGGCGACGGACGGCTTCACGCAACTCTTCCAGCCGGAGGAGGCGCAGTACCAGGTGATCGACGACCCGGCGGACGGCACGCTCGTTGTCCTGACCGACCGCGACGCCCCGCGCTTCCGCCTCGTGAGGATCGACCTCTCCCAGCCCGAGCCGGAGCACTGGGACACGATCATCCCCGAGCCCGAGGAGGAAGGGACGATCCTGAACAGTGTGCAGCGGGCGAAGTCGCGCTACGTCGCCGAGTACATGCAGGATGCCCGCAGCGTCCTGAAGCACTACGCACTGGACGGCAGCGACCCGAAGACGATCGAGCTCCCCACGATCGGCAGCGTCGGGGGCATCACCGCCGACGAGGAGCACGACGACATCTACTTCAGCTTCACCGGCTACACCTACCCCGCCACGCCATTCCACCACGACCTGGCGAGCGGGCGGACGACGAAGTGGGCGGAGGTGAGCCCGCCCGGTTTCGACCCGGAGGTCTACGAGACCAGGCAGGTCTTCTACACGAGCAAGGACGGGACGAAGGTCCCGATGTTCATCACCCACCGCAAGGGCATTGAGCTCGACGGAAGCAACCCCACCATCCTCTACGGATACGGCGGGTTCAACATCTCCCTCACGCCCGGCTTCAGCAGCATGAACACCGCCTGGCTCGAGCAGGGGGGCGTCTACGCCGTCGCCAACCTTCGCGGGGGCGGGGAGTATGGCGAGCCATGGCACGAGGCCGGGATGCTGCACAAGAAGCAGAACGTCTTCGACGACTTCCACGCCGCGGCCGAGCATCTCATCAGCGAGGGATACACGAGCACCGAGAAGCTGGCCATCGAAGGCGGCAGCAACGGCGGGCTGCTGGTTGCGGCGGCGGTGACGCAGCGGCCTGATCTCTACGGCGCGGTCGTCTGTCACGTCCCGGTGATCGACATGCTGCGCTACCACACCTGGGGCACGGGCCGCTTCTGGACGGTGGAGTATGGCAACGCCATCGACTCCGAGGCCGACTTCCGGACGCTCATCGAGTACAGCCCGCTGCACAACATCGGCGAGGGCGTCGACTACCCGCCGATCCTGACGCTGACGGCGGACGGGGACGACCGCGTCGTGCCCTACAACGCCTTCAAGTTCGTCGCGACGCTCCAGCAGAAGAACCCGGACACCTGGCCGCTGCTTCTGCGCCACGACGTGGGCAGCGGCCACGGCGCGGGCAAGCCGATCAGCAAGGTGCTCGACGAGCAGGCGGACATCTACGCCTTCCTGGTGCGGGCGCTGGATATGGATTGGCAGGAGAAGTAGGAGTCAGCCACAGATGAACACAGATGCACACGGATTAGGGGGGAGTGGTGGCGCATGGTCGAGGTCATTCGCTGGGCTGGTTTCCGGATCCGCATGAGGCTCGCCTGAGGGTGATGGACAACTGCCCCGGAATGATCCTTCTCCGCCATCTGTGCTAATCTGTGTTCATCCGTGGCCAACTTCTCTGACCAACTGCTGGGCGCGATCGATGACAAGCGGTCGTGCGTGTGTGTCGGGATAGACCCGAACTTCGCGATGCTTCCCGACGCCGTCGCCGGGCCGGCCGAGCGCCGTGCCGGCGCCTCGCCGCGCCAGGTGATCGACGCCTTCTACAAGTTCGTCATCGGCGTGCTCGACGCGACGGCGGAGCATGCCTGCTGCGTGAAGTTCCAGTCGGCTTACTTCGAGCAGTACCACGCCGAGGGCGTCGAGGCTTACTTCTCCCTCATCGCGGAGGCGCGGGCCAAGGGTCTGCTCGTCATCGGCGATGTGAAGCGCGGCGACATCGGCGCCACGAGCGAGGCGTACGCCGCGGCGCATCTGGCCCCGATCACCGGCGACGGCGCTGCCGACGCCGCCACGCCCGACGCCATCACCGTCAACCCCATGCTCGGCCTCGACACGCTCGAGCCGTTCGCCCAGGCGGCGCAGCGGCATGGCAAGGGGCTCTTCGTCCTCGTCCGCACGAGCAACCCGGGCAGCGCCGATCTCCAGGATGTCGCGCTCGCCGACGGCCGGACCTGGAGCGAGGCGCTGGCGGACCGGCTGAACGACCTGGCGCAGCAGCACGTCGGGGAGCGCGGCTACAGCGCCCTGGGCGCGGTGGTGGGGGCGACGCAGGGGCACACGATGACCTCGCTCCGCAGGCGGCTGCCGCGCTCGGTCTTCCTGCTTCCCGGCTACGGAACGCAGGGCGCCACGGCGGAGATGACGCGCGCCGCCTTCGACGAGGCCGGCCACGGCGCCATCGTCAGCGCCAGCCGCAGCGTGCTCTACCCGACGCCGGAGCCCGGCGAGGACTGGAAGTCCGCCATCGCCCGCGCCGCGCGGGAGATGAAGGAAGCGCTCCAGCGCGTGACGGGCGTTTCGCAGGCCGGCTGACGGGAAATGTTCGGATTGCGAGAGGAGCCAGCGGTCGCCGTCGAGCCCGCTGCGCCCCGGTAGGGCACTCCCGGAGCGACGCCTGGCCCCTTGCCTCCCAACCCGGAGCAAAATTCCCGTGAGCAGTGCGACGTCCGGGAATTGTGCCCTGCACGAGCGGAAAACGTGGATGAAAGGCTTGATCGCCCGACGCCGAGCGCTCCCGGGCGCGCGCCCCGGCTTGTGCGCGTCGTGCCCCGGTCATCGG
>JAEZED010000036.1 GCA_023417885.1 Planctomycetota bacterium | reverse complement strand
ACAACGCCCGCCAGCGGCATGACACGCCCTTTTCCCGGACCCCGCGGCACGCCGCACGTTTCGCGTCGCCTCGCGACCCGAAACATGACGTCGCGATCCTCCGGCGCGTCCCTCCGTCGCGCGGCGCCTGCTGCGCGCTCCGGCGCGCGCCGGCATTTTTTTCTTCCGATGCGGCTCAACACATGCACACGGGAAGACAAGGGGACAGCGTGACTTTCGGCCCGCGCGGCCGCCGCTGAGCGGACGCCGTCATCTAGCCAGCCCGTCCAGCCAGGGGTCCATCCGACACCGTCATCTAGCCAACTGGACCATCCGGGGGTCCATCCGACGCCGCCATCTAGCCAACCGGATCAGCCGGGGGCCCAAATGACGCCGTCATCGCCTCCCGTCCGCCGGCGGCCGCGCGGTAGGATGTCGCGGTGCAGGCAACGGGCTATCCCTCCGCTCCCGATCCGCCCGGATCCCCTGAAAGGCCCGGCCTCCCTCAGCGCATCGGGCGGTGGGGCGACCGCATTCTGCTGCGGAGCGTGCCTGAGTATCACCTGTTCGACAGCGAAACGCAGCGCATCCGCGCCATCAAGGAGCTGGACGGCGACCTCGAGAACAGCAGGGGCTTCTGGCGCGCCATGCTCGCCATCTGGATCGCCTTGGTCGTCCTCGCCAACCTCTCGACGTGCCTCATCCCGATGTTCCTCCCCCGGTCGTTCCCCGGCCGCGTTCCGCTAGCCATCGGGCTTCAGGTGCTTCTCGCCGTCGGCCTGACCCTGGTGATTTGGCGCCACGGGATCAAGAAGCGTTTGCGCGAGAAGCTAATCGCCGAAGGCGTCCCCGTCTGCCGACGCTGCGGCTATTGCCTGCGCGGCTTGCCTGCGGCCTCGGACGCCTGTCCCGAGTGCGGTGACGCGCCTGCGGCCGACGTGCGGCGCCTGATCGATCCCGCGACGGGTTGCGATGCGTTAGAGTGACACCCGTGCTGATCCCTCTCGTCTGCCTCCTTTTCCTACAGCCGTCGCCCGCGACGACGCGGGGCTCTGCCATCCCCTTCATCGATCTCGCCGGCGAGGCGCATCGTCAGGTCGTCGTCGATCGAGAGGCGGGGCAGTACCTCGGCCATCCGACCACCGTCCTGCTCGAGGACGGGAAGACGATCCTCTGCGTCTACCCACGCGGCCACGGCGCCGGCGGAATCATCCTCAAGCGCAGTGACGACGGCGGGCTGACCTGGAGCGAACGCCTCCCGACGCCCCAGAGTTGGGAGACGAGCCGGGAAACGCCGACGATCCATCGCGTCGTCGATGCCGGCGGCACGAAGCGCCTGATCCTCTGGTCGGGCCTCTACCCCGCGCGCCTCAGCGTCAGCGAGGACGACGGCGAGACATGGAGCGAGCTCGCCCCCGTCGGCGAGTGGGGCGGCATCGTCGTCATGAGCAGCGTCGTGAAGCTGAAGGAGCCGGGACATTACCTCGCGCTCTTCCACGACGACGGCCGATTCATTGGCGGAGAAAACCAGCAGAAGGATCCGCCGGTCTTCACGCTCTACCAGACGAAGTCCGTCGACGGCGGGCTCACGTGGAGCGAGCCGGAGGCGATTTTCGCCAGCAGCGAGATTCACCTGTGCGAGCCGGGCGCCGTCCGCTCGCCGGACGGGCAGCGCATTGCCGTCCTGCTGCGCGAGAACGCGCGGCGGAAGAACGCGCACATCATCTTCAGCGACGACGAAGGGAAGACCTGGAGCGCGCCGCGCGAGCTTCCCGCCGCCCTGACGGGTGACCGTCACATCGCGGCCTACGCACCGGACGGCAGGCTCTTCGTCACGTTCCGCGACATGGCGGAGGCTTCCCCCACGCGCGGCGACTGGGTCGCCTGGATCGGCACGTGGGAAGACCTCGAGACCGGCGGGGCGGGGCAGTACCGCGTGCGCCTCATGGACAACAGGAACCCCTGGGACGCCGCCTACCCGGGCCTGGAAGTGCTGCCCGACGGCACGATCGTCACAACGACCTACGGCCATTGGGCCGAGGGCGAGGAGCCCTACATCGTGAGCGTCCGCCTGAAGCTGGAGGAGTTGGATGTGAAGCCGGAGCCGGGCCACGAGCAGGCGCCGGATATGCAGGCCAAGCGGCGTCTGACGGAGTTGGAGCGGGAGTTGTGGACGGAGCTGAGCCATGCGGAGCGTGAGGCGATCAGCGAACTGACGAATGTCGCCGAACCGATTGCCGCGGACGCCTTCGCGACGGCGCTGCCGGCGCTGGAGCGAATCCGGCCGCAACTGGATGAGGCGGCGCAACTGATCAACTCGCTGGAACAGAAGTGGACGGAGCCGCGTCTTGGTCAACCACCGGACGCGCATCAGATGCCGCCCACGGGCGTCCTGTCGGATGCGTTGCTAGCCGATGTCGTGGCTGCCGCACGCGAGGGCGAAGCGCAGCGGGCGCTGGCGCGGCTGGCGGTGGTATCGCGCCTGGTCGTCGGAGTCGATCATGCCGGCATCACGCGTCGCCTGCTCGCGACCCGGCTCCTGAACCGCGCCTGGGCGGCCCTTGCCGTGGCGGCGCCTTTCCTTGACCGCGACTCGATTCGAGCTGGCGAACGGATGCTGGGTGACGTGCCCGCCCCGTCACTGATTGGGGGTGTCGTCCATGATCGCGGGGAGGCAACGGTCTTCATCGCCTCTCTCGGCGGCGACGCTGGTGACAAGGAATCGATAGACGCCTTCCAGCTTGCGTTGCTCGAGAGTGAGACAGGCAAGCGGTTCGCCGAGCTGAAGCGCGAGTGGGAGAACCCGGAACGGCGCGAGGAACTGAAGCGGGGCGCGAGCGAGATATTCACGGTGTCCCTCGCGGCCCTCAACGCATCGCGCGACGAACGCGAGTCCGCTCTGGCGACGTACAACGAGGTGAAAGCTCGCGCCGGGTGGCTCGCTGAGACGGTTGATCCCCGCCCCGACATGCTGATTCGGCTTGGTGAGGCGACTCGTCGCCAGCGCGCGCTGGGAAGGGCGGCGATCGACGTGATCCTGGACGGCGAGGCGGCGCTTTCCCGCCATCACGATCCGATCACCGGAACGCCGCTCGTTCTCGAACGGGCGGAGGACAGCTTCGTGATCACGGTCTCCGATCCCGAGGAGAGCGCGCTTCCTATCAGTCGATGGGTGGTGACCCGGCCAGATAGCGATTGAACACGGTTCCTTGCAGGCTCGTCCACGCGTCCGCTACACCGATATAGACTCCGCCATGCCAGCACCCGCCTTCGCCGTCGCCATCATCCGCGAGACGCGCTTCGGACCGGAGATTCGCGAGTACCTGGAGCGGATCGACGAGACGCTCCGCCCTTTCGGGGGGCGCTTCCGCATTCATGGCGGGCCTTACGACCCGCGCGAGGGGGAGTGGGCGGGCGACCTGATCATGATCGAGTTTCCCGACATGGCGCGGGCTCGCGCGTGGTACGACTCGGCCGCCTACGGGGCGATCAAGCGGCTGCGCACGGAGAACACGGTCGGCACGCTTCTCCTGGTCGAGGGCGTGGCGGAGGGCCACCGCGCCACCGACATCCTGGGCTGAAGGCTTGCGATGAAGACGATCTACTACACAGCTGCCAGCCTCGACGGATACATCGCGGACCCAGACAACTCGCTCGACTGGCTCCTGAAGCTTGGCGAGGCGGGGACGAGCTACGAGGAGTTCATCGCCGGCGTTGGGGCACTGGCGATGGGCTCTACGACCTACGAGTGGATCCTGGCGCATGACTTCGCAGACGGGGGGCCGATGAAGGCGTGGCCCTATACCCAGCCGGCGTGGGTCTTCACGACGCGGTCGCTCCGGGCGATTCCCGGCGCCGACATCCGCTTCGTGCGCGGCGACGTCCGGCCGGTGCATCGCGCGATGGCAGAGGCGGCGGGCGGGAAGAACCTCTGGCTCGTCGGCGGGGGCGAGCTGGTGGGTCAGTTCCACGACGCGGGGCTGCTGGACGAGATCGTCGTCCAGGTATCCCCGGTGACGCTGGGCGGGGGCGCGCCGCTGCTGCCGCGGCGCATCGTGAACCCGCCGCTGCGCGTCATCGAGGCCCGGAGGCAGGGCGAGGCGTTCGTCGAGATCCGCTACGCGGTCCAGCGTGAACGCGCCGGCTGATGGCCTGGCCAGCGGGTCGTGGGGGCCTGGTTACCATGGATGAATGGAGATTGCCGGAGTGACACAGGCTGCCGACGCCATTCGCGATGCCCGTTCCGTTGCGGTGCTGACGGGCGCGGGGATCAGCGTCGATAGCGGGCTTCCGACCTTCCGCGGGGATGGGGGCCTGTGGCGCGGGCGTGATCCGATGCGCCTGGCGACGCCGGAGGCCTTCGCGGCGGAGCCAGGGCTTGTTTGGGAGTTTTACAACGAGCGTCGTCGCCGGGCTTTCGCGGCGGAGCCGAACGCCGGGCATCGGGCCCTTGTCGAGCTGGCGCGCCGCAGGCCGACGACGCTGATCACGCAGAACGTCGATCGCCTGCACCGCCGGGCGGGGAGCGAAGGGGTGATCGAGCTTCACGGCAACCTCGAGGACGTGCGCTGCACCGGCTGTGGGGAGACATCGCACCGGCCCGGCGAGGCCTTGCCGGATCTGCCGGAGTGCGAAGGGTGTGGCGGACGGCTTCGGCCGGCGGTGGTGTGGTTCGGCGAGGCGCTGCCGGCAGAGGCGATCGAGCGTGCGGCGGAGGCGGCGGCGCGGGCGGAGTTGTTCCTGTCGGTGGGGACGAGCTCGGTTGTCTATCCGGCGGCGGGGTTGATCGACGTGGCGAGCCTGGCGGGTGCAACGGTGATCGAGGTAAACCCGGAGCCGAGCGGCGCGGACGTGGATATCCAGCTTGCGGGGACGTCAGCGGAGGTGCTGCCGATGCTGGTGGCTGGCTTGTAACCCGAAGAGGACGTGCGGAGAAGCGTCAGGTTGTCGTGGCTATTTCGGCCGCAGTGGTGCGCGAGAGGCCTGCGGCACCATGACAGCGTCAATATGGCGTAATATGGCGCGAACATAGGGCGAACAGCTGCTTCGGGCGCGATCACCGGGTGGTTCGGTGACGTAGAATGAAGGGTGATGGCCGAACGAAGCAACCTACCGGAGGATCCGTCCCCGCGCGAGACCTCGCTGGAGGCCGCGGCGGAGGCGCCGTACGTACGAAAGCGTTCGAACTTGCCCGAGCGCTTGGGAAGGACGAGGTAGACGTTCGGAGCGGCCGTGATCAACAAAAAGATCGAGCAGGGGCTCATACGACATGGCTTCCAAAGGGACACGATCGAGGTGCCGCCGGAACTGGGCGGTACGCCCGGCGAGCGTGTGGATATTTACTCTTCGACGATGAAGGTTCCTGAATGACACTGTCGAGGCAACTAGATGGATATCTCAATCCCCAAAGAGCAAGTAGAATACTGCCGAGAGCAACTAGCCAAGAGTCGAGACCAAGTAGCTGTGATCCGGCATCTTCGCGACAGGTTTGGGTTAGGACTGGTTGATGCAAAAAGGGTACTCGTGCTCGCTACCCAAGGAGTGTCGTTGGAGGAGCATCAAGAGAAACTAGCCTCGCTTCTTGAGCAAGCAAACTCGATCGAAGTCACGGGGTCGACTGGATGTGGGTCGCCAACGGAGGAAGATGCCGAACCGTGAGTTGGCCGGAGGTCGACGGCACGGGCTCGCCGGTGCAGCCGGGAGTACGTCTACACCTACGACAAGTACGGCAACCAGCTCACGCAGGAGGACGCCGAGGGCCGCGTCACCAGCTTCGCCTACGACAGCCAGCACCGCCGCGTCCGCCGCAGCCTGCACTACCTGCTGGACCGGATGAACCCCACCGGCTACGAGCAGGTGCTCGAGCAGGCGGCGAGTCTTGACGCGAGCCCGGCGCGCTCGTTCGTGCTGGGACTGAGCCTGATCCTCCAGGCGGACGCCACCACCCTCCGCAGCTTCCTGTTCGACGGCCACGGCACCGCCCGCGGGCTGGTGGACGCCACTGGGCGGCTCGCCTCAGGGCAGATCCTGGCCTACGACGCCTTCGGCGTGCGGACCGACGCCCACTCGGCGGTGCTGACGCCGATCCAGTATACCGGGCAGTGGTTCGACGAGGTGCTGGGGCAGGGGTATCACCGGCACCGGTGGCTGACGCATCTCGCTGGGCGCTTTACGGCGTTCGACAGGTATGAGCCATCGGCGGGCGATACGGGCGACGCCAATCCTTATTCTATATGCGGCGAGCGATCCGTTAAACCGCAGTGACCCGAGTGGGATGTTCAGCATCTTTGCGCCGCTTCAAGCTGTGATGATGGGACGTGCCGCGGCATCGGTGGCGGCATACGCCGTTTATGGTCGCGATTATCGCGCGGAATGGGGAGCAGGCCGATCAATCGTCGAAAGCATCGATTGGTCCGGTCTTGTGGACCCGTTCGACTTAGCGAAGCTTCATGCCCTTTCGGCGGCGCGAGCTTCGACGCGGCGTGGGTGCTCGTCGCGAAGTCGCAGAAGTATCTCAAGGACTTGGGTGTTTGGGGCCCAACAAGAATTCCATGGCACTAAACATGAGCAACCAAACTGATGACTTTGGCTCCGAGCTCGTCCGCCGGGTGTACGACAAGGCGGTCGAGGAGTGTAGGCTGCGGCTTTCTGGGCATTATCGGTCAGCCGGCACAACGGAGATGATTGCGAAGATCAATAGCAGGTCTGGGGTCGACGCCGCCTCCGTCTTCGTTGAGGAGGCGGTGACGCAAGCGATTTTTCAGTTCCTGCAGTTCGTAGAAGAGGAGGAGGGCGTCGAATTGCGATGGAAGGGTATCGACCTGCGCGAGGCGAGCGACGGTCTAACCGGCGAGCTATTAAGCGAATATGGCTGGATTACGCGGTTTTCCAGGCTCGCGAAGGAAGGGAGCGCTGGGTGAGGCGGTTGCCCGCGCGTGGCGGGGACGGTCAAGAGCGACTACAACGCCCCGACCAACTGCTAAGGCAGAAGGATGCCTGACGTCGCGGCGGAGAAGGTCGGCTACGATGCCAACGGCTCTTTGACAACCCGCAAGAACGGCTCCGGCACGCTGCTCTTCCGCCAGGGCTACGACCTGAAGAACCGCCTGGTGGAGGCGGATGCCGACGGCAACGGCACGGCCGACCTGCGCCTGGCCTACGACCACCAGGAAGGCCGCGTCGCCCGCCACACGCTCGACGGCTCGGGGGCGACCGTCGCCAGCGAGCACTACCTGCTGGACCGGATGAACCCACCGGCTACGAGCAGGTGCTCGAGCAGGCGGCGGGGCAGCCCCGCCTGGCGTGCTGTTCCCGGGGTAACCCAAAGAGGACGTTCCGCGATACGTCAAAATGGCGGCATCCACCCCGGCTTTCGACCCACTCGACAAGCCGCGGCAGCGTGACCGCGACGATCTGTCGGGGATCACCGCGAACAAGGGCCGAACAAATGCTTCGTGGGCGATCATCGGGCCCCGCGATGACGTAGAATGAAGGGTGATGGCCGAGCGAAGCAACCTACCGGAGGATCCGTCCCCGCGCGAGACCTCGCTGGAGGCCGCCGCGGAGGCGGACCTGCGTCGGCGCATGGATTACGACGTCATCGAGCCCGTCGGCTGGCGCGTCGTCATTCGCAAGGATGACAACCGCAGGCAGACCAAGAGCGGCATCGTCCTGCCCGACAGCAAGGAGATCCCCGTCATCACGGGCCGCATCGTCGCGGTCAGCCGCGAGGTCGAGGCCGACAGCGACGTGCCGCTGCGCGTCTACGACAAGGTCCTCTTCGACCCGCGGGAGGCGATCCCGGTCGAGCTCGACCACGACAACCGCCTGTTCGTGGTGAGCGTGGACAACGTCCTGGGCGTTTTCCGCCGCTCCCTGCCGAAGGCGGACGCCGAGGAGGAGGCGGAGGACGAGGAGCTGGAGGAAGAGGAAGAAGAGGAAGAGGACGACGAGGAAGAAGAGGCGGATGAATGACCGGCGCGCCTGGATGCGCGCCGGCGGGGCGTGGGATTTTGTTTCAGGAAGCAATGAGCCAGTCGAATCAGAAAGTCGTTGCCCTGGTGGGGCACTGTGGTCCGGACAGCTCGTACCTGCGGATGGCGGTCACGGGCGCGGTGCCGGGCGTGCGCGTGCTGATGATCGACAGCGACGCCGATCTTGACGGCGCCGTCGAATCGGGTGATGTCGATCTGTTCATGCTCAACCGGAAGATGGACTTCGGCTTCGAGGAGGAGGACGGGCTGACCCTCCTCCAGCAGATCCGCCAGCGCCGCCCAGAGCAGCGCGTCATGATGATCAGCAACTATCCCGAGACCCAGCAGGCCGCCGAGGCCGCGGGGGCGCTGCCGGGGTTCGGCAAGCGCGAGATCGGATCGGCCAAGGCGAAGGAGCGCATCTCCGCCGCCCTCGCCGAAGCGATGGCCTGAGATCCCTTCAGTCAACAAGAGCAGGGAGCTGGTGACCCAGCCAGCGGCTGAACCGCCGCGGCCGGGCTCACATGAGTTCGTCCTGCTCCGCGATGATGTCGTAGAGCTCGCGCCCGTTCCGTGCCGCCAGGAGACGGCGGCGGACGTTGGGCATCGACATGATCTTGCTCACGCGTCCCAGCGCGGTGATGTGCGGGCCGGTCTTGTCGGTCGGGCTGGAGAGCAGCCAGAGCAGCGTGACCGGCTTCCCGTCGATCGAGCCGAACTCGATCGGGTCCGACGCCCGGCCGATCGCCATGACCAGGTCATTCACGCCCTCGGTCTTGCCATGGGGAATGGCCAGGCCGTCGCCGATGCCGGTGGAGCGCGTCGCTTCGCGCTCCAGCACCGCCTTGCGCACCTTCTCGACGTCGCGGATCTCGCCGTGAGCGTGGAGCAGATCGATCAACTCCTCGATGGCGGCGGTCTTCTCCGTGGCCGCCAGGGGGAGCTTGATGTTTTCGGGCTTGAGATATTCGGTCAGGCGCATGGCGGCAGCTCTAGGCGCGGCTACGCGTATTGGAACCCGGCAAATGAACCGGCGGGAGCGACTCCGAACCGGAGACGCGCCCGCCAAACAAGGGCCGATCGTAGAACCCCCGGCCCGGCGGAGCAATGAGGACATTCCCGCTCCGCCTGCACCGGGGATGCCGGGGGATCATGTGCCGAAAATCCGGTCTCCCGCGTCCCCCAGGCCGGGGAGGATGTAGGCCTTATCGTTCAGCTCCCGGTCCACCGACGCCGTGTAGATCGGCACGTCCGGGTGGTTCTCGTGCAGGTGCCGGATTCCCTCCGGCGCCGCGACGAGGCAGAGGAACTTGATCGCGCCGCCCGGCACGCCGCTGCGCTTCAGGTGCGCGATGGCGGCCGTCGCGCTGCCGCCCGTGGCGAGCATCGGATCGACGACGATCACCTCCGTCTCGGCGATGTCGGGGGGGAGCTTCTGGTAATAGGCGACAGGCTCGAGCGTCTCCTCGTCGCGCTGGAGGCCGAGGTGGCCGACGCGCACGTCGCTGAGCACGCGCATCACGCCGCTGGTCATCCCCAGCCCCGCGCGCAGCACCGGCACGAGCGTAACGGGGCGTGCCAGGGTCCAACCGGTCGTCTTCTCCAGCGGCGTCTGCACCGGGCGCGGGCGCGTCGGCATGGAGCGCGTGATCTCGTAGGTCATCAGCATGGCGATCTCCTCCATGACCGTCCGGAACTGCCGGTGGTCCGCGGAGTAGTCGCGCAGCTCCGTGAGCTTCGTGCGAATGACGGGATGATCGATGGTGACGACGTCGGGCATTGCCTTGGAGCGGTGGGGCGGCAGAAAGCGTAGCAGACCGCCCCCGCCTCCGCACCCCCGCGGCCGATAAGGTGCATGCGCCGCAAGCCTCGCCGCGCGTCGCCGCGGCGATCGAGCCGCCGCGGCCGACAAGGTGGCGCCTGGGCCGCGGATTCTGCTTGCGGGCGACGCTGGCGGTGCGGTAGTCTGCCCCGTCCCACCTTCGGGCGGCATCGACGCCGCCGGCAACCGTCATCCAGGAGCAGCAGATGAGAACGATGCTGTTTGTCGCCGCGCTCGCGTGGCTCGGCCTCACCGCAAGCCCCGCGCTCGCCACATCGGGCGAGGATGTCACCCGCAGCCACGATGTGCGCGACCTGCTCGTGGACATTCCGGACTTTTCCGGTGGGATTGCCCGCGCGGAGGCGGCGGAGCAGCCGGAGCCGCGCGACCGGGCGGCGATGCTCGACCAGTTGCTGACGCAGATCGACTTCGCCCTTGCGCCCGATGAGCGGCCGACCGCGTTGCGCGAAGAGGATGGGAAGCTGATCGCGACAGGCTCCGCCGAATCCCAGGCGGCACTAGAGGCGCTCCTGGCAACGTTGAGGCAGGCGCGAGGCCTCCAGGTGAACGTGGAGACACGGCTGATCACGCTCGACCGGGAAGCCGCTGCGCGTGACCTCGGCGATGACCTGCGCGCCAAGCTCGCGCTGGCGCGACTTGCGCCGCAGCCGCTGGATCAGGATGAGAAGGCGGCGGTGCTGGCGATGCAGGACGCCGAGCGGGGCGAGGCTCTGACGGCGCCGAATGTGACCCTGCTCAATCAGCAGCGCGCGTCGGTGAGCGTGGAGTCGGAGCAGTACTACGTCGCGGATGCCGTGCCGGTCGAAGGGGGCGCCGCCTGGCAGCCGAAGATCGCGTCGGTTCCCTTCGGTGTGCGCCTTTCGGTTCGCGCCGCCGCGACCGGCGATGCCGGCGCCGTCGGGGCGGAGGTGACGTGGTGGGTGCAGAAACTCCTGGACATGAAGACGGTCGATGTCGCGCCGAACGCACAGAAGCAGGTGCCGGTATTACAGACACTGGGCTCGACGCGTCTCGTCACCGCGCCGGCGGGCGCGACGATGATACTGGACGCCGTCGATCTTGCGGCGCCGGAGGAGGACAAGGCCGCGCGTGGAGATCAACTGCTCGTGGTGCTTGTCACGATGACGCCGATCGACCAGAAGGACACGCGCGTTCACGGCCTCCAGGAGTCCGTGGAACACTGACGCGGCGACGTGACACGGGAGCCTTCGGTGACCCCTGATCCGGCGGACCACACGCAGCGTTTCTCGGGGCGGGCGGCGGAGTATGCGCAGGCGCGGCCGGGGTATCCCGAGGGCGTCATCACCAATCTTCAGCGGGCCGGCGCGCTGCCGCCGGGCGCGGCGGTCGCCGACATCGGCAGCGGGACGGGCATCAGCAGCCGTCTCTTCGCGGAGGCCGGCTGCCGTGTCTTTGCCGTCGAGCCCAATCCCGCCATGCACGCAGAGGCGGCGCGGGCGGGGCACGAGGGGATCACGATCATCGACGGCTCGGCCGAGGCGACGACGCTTGCGGACGCGAGCGTTGATCTCGTGGCGGCGGCGCAGGCGCTGCACTGGTTCGACGCCGGGCGCGCCGCCGCCGAGTTTGCGCGCATCCTGCGGCCGGGCGGGTGGATCACCGTCTTCTGGAACACGCGAGACCAGGGCGCCACCCCGTTCATGCTCGAGTTGGAGGAGCTCATCCGCCGCTTCGGCACCGACTACGAGCGCGTGCACCACGAGAAGCTGCCGCAGGCGACGCTGGAGACGGTGATGCCGCGCGAGCGCCGGCACCTGGAGCTGCCCAACCGGCAGGTGCTCGACCGCGCCGGCCTCCGCGCGCGCCTGCTGAGCGCTTCTTACCTACCGCGCGCCGGGACGGCGGAGGCGGATGCCATGCTCAACGAGGCGGACGAACTCTTCGACCGGCACGCCGAAGGGGATGTGGTGACGATCATCTATCGCGTCGACCAGTACCTTGGCCGACCGGCGGCGTGAGTTGCGGCTCAGGCCGAGGCCGTCGCGCCGGGCGGGGGCAGCAGCCGGGGCAGGATCTGCTCTTCCCAGAACGCCTCTGCCTCGCGACGGGCGGCGGGTTGTGCCTCTTCCCAGTCGTTCGTCAGTCCCATCCCCTCCATGCGGTGATCGAGCCGGAAGCGCACCGACTCGACGCGCCCGCCGCGCAGGACGAGGAACTCCACGACCTGCCCAGGCGAGAGCGAAAACATCACCTCGCGCAGCCTTTGGTTGTTCGGCAAGTGCTGCAGCCCCTCCTCGGTGCGCGCGGCAAGCAGCCGGTCGCCGTCCTGGAGGTGCTCGTAGGCGGCGAAGCCCGGCAGGGTCGTCCGCACGCCCACGCCATGCTGGCCGTCCTCCGCCGTGTCGGTGTATCGGGGCCCGCCGAGATGGATGCCGAGAAAGGCATCGCCGCCGGGCCGGTCGATCGTGCGCGCCAGGACGCGCTGCTTGGCCTCCCGCAGGTGGATGTGGATGGCCGCGTCGTGCAGCGTCAGGGCGGTGACCGGCGAGGCCCGCACGGCGTCCGGGAGCTGAGGCAGGGCTTCGGAGAGCTCGCGAAGCTCGGATATCGACATGCCCATGATCTGCTGCCGCGCCCCGTGGCGGACGCGGGCGTCGGCGTCGTGCAGGTTCAGCACGGGCTGGATGACGGCGTCGGCGGTGGCCTGCGCGCGCGTCGCAGGGGCGGTCTGGGCAGCGACAGGCAGATCAGGAGCCACACCCGCCGTCAGCGCGACCGCAAGGAGGGTGGCGAACCGTCGGCGGGGCCCCGTGCGGATCATGCCCGGATCGTACGCGAGGCCCCCGCTGAACGCCGCCCGGAATCCGCGCCGGTGCCAGTGCCTGTCAGTTGCTCATGAGCTCCACGAGGCGGTCGGCATGCTGCTGAAGCCAGACAACCTTCCGCTGCACCATGCCGAGGAACGACGTGCCCTCCAGCTTGCCGAACTGCCCGGTCGCGGCGATTGGGTAAACCGCCTCGGCGACCAGCGCCTCGATCATCAGCCAGGGCGTCGCCCGCAGTTCCGCCTGGCTAAGCAGCGTCACCCCGTCGTACGACCTCAGGAAGCGCTTGAATCGCGACTCGTCGAGGTAGTCGGGCCACTGCGAGAGGTCGTCCCCGCCGCCAAGGATGGAGAACTGGAGCGCTCCGTTCGCCGTGTCAATCACCCGCGGCAGCGTCCGCGCCGAGTCGTAATCGATGACCGCCGTCACGCGGTTGTCGCGGAAGAGCATGTTTCCGGGGTGCCAGTCGCCATGGACGATCTGGACTGGCCAGCGGGAGATGCCGGCATCCTCGGCGCTGTCACGGGCGTGGAGGTAGCTGTCGAGCAGGAACCGGCAGGTTGGAGCCACCTCACCGCCGCGCTTGGAGAGGTGGCGCAGGATGCGGTCGAACCCCTTCTCGACGGCCGGCGCCGCGTGGTAACTGCCGTCGGGCGGGGCGACCGGGGCCCGGAACGTCTCGAGGAGCTTGTGGTACAGGGCCAGGACGCGGCCGGAGTCGCCGGTGGACTGGAGCGACTGGTTGTAGTTGTGCCCCGGGATGTACTCGAAGATCTCGTAGACCGAGCCGTCCAGCGTCAGCATTGTGTCATCGGTGTCGCGCGTGCGGATCAGGTGGGGCAGCGGGAACTGCTTCGCCGCAAGCTGCGCCTGGATGGCGTGGCTGAAGATGACCTTCGTCTGCTCGTCCCGCCCGGGAGCACGGCGCTTCAGCAGGAACTGGCCGCGGTCGGTGCGGATGACCAGCTTGGGCGCCCGGCGGCTGCCCCGGCGAAACTCCTCGATGTGCGTCACGACGCCCAGGTCGTAGTGCGAGAGCACCATGACCAGCTCGTCCCGCCCGAAGACGTCGTAGTCCTGCTCCTGCACGCCCTGGCGCGCCGCCAGCGAGGAAGAGCCCGAACCACGGCCTCCACCCGCCTGCGCGACGGCTGCGGGAGGGTGCGGAATCGCGGCTTCGGCTGTAGGGGCTTCGGCCATAAACAGGGCTCGGCCGCGCAAGGCGGGAACGGATCGACCGGTGACCGCGGCCACGCTGATTGTTCACGATGCGCGTCCCGGCCGCAAGTCTGCACTTCGACCCGATCGCGCCGGAAGTTTACTTAAGCCGAGGCACGCCCCGCCTGGAGCAGCCGCAGCACGGCGGTCCGCGCCGTGCTCCAGGCCGGCCAGATCGCTGCGATCACGCTCACCGCCAGCACGGCCGCCACGCCTGTCCACAGCACCCGCCACGCCACGCGCAGCTCCGGGACGTAGCCGATAACCCAGCTTTGCAGCTGCCGGCCGTTCACCGTCATCAGCAAGCCGGCTGCCGTTCCCAGCAGGCAGGCCACGATTCCCAGCAGCAGCGCCTCGGCGAGCACCATCCGCATCAGCTCATGACGCGTCAGGCCCACCGCACGCAGGATGCCCAACTGGTATCGCCGCGCCCGCACGCCGGCCATGATCGTGTTCACCACCCCCAGGCTTGCCACCGCCATCGCCGCCCATGCCACGACGCTCGCCACGAGCAAGAGACGGCGCAAACCCGCCTGGATGTCGTACTTGAGCTGCCGCACGTCCGCGACGCTGATCCCGCTGCGCCCCAGGTCGTCCGCCAGGCGCTGCACCAGGTCCTTCTTCTCGATCGCCATGTCGAGGTTGGCGGCGATGAGCCGAACCTCGTCCATCCCGAAGATCTCGCGCGCGTCCTCCAGGGTTCCGAAGACGCTGGCGGCGCTCTGCGACTGGAACTGCCGCCCCAGGTCGAAGGTCGCGACCATCACGTCGATGCCCGGGCTGCGAACCACGCCCGCCACGATGAACTCGACCGGCTCCCCGCGCAGCCGGCCGAGGAGCCCCTCACCCGGCTTGCGCAGGGTGAAGACGTCGCCGACCGTCTGCCCGCGCAGCTCCCGAAACTCCTCCGAGATCACGAGGTAGCGTCCCGGCGCGTGCTCCGTCACGTGCTCCGGCGCGACCGTCACGGGGCGGCCGTCCTTGTCCGGCTCCAGCAGGACGAATTGCCGGCCGGCCGGCGTCTCCTCGAAGCTGCCGTGGACGACCGTGCCGTTATCCAGCACCGCCTGCCGCCCGCGCATGAGCATGCGCCGCGCCGTCTCCACGTTGCCCGCGGTGAAGTCGAGGGCCATCAGGTCGAAGATGCGCGACGGGTCGATCGCGACGAACATCGTCCGGTCAGGCTGGAACGCGGCGCCGGTGATCGCGAAGACGCTCTCACCCAGCAGCGGGTGGAAGTAGCCGATCGGCGTCATGTCCGGGCGGCCGTCGGGCAGGTGCCGGATCGGCTCGGAGTCGCTGATGACCTGGAGGTCTTGCTCGCTGATCCCGCCGAAGTCGTAGAGGAAGACGTCCGGGAACTCGTCGGGCAGTTGCCAACCGTCGATGCTGCTGCGCCCCTGCGTGTTCATCACGATGAGCACCGCGAGCCCGACCATGAGCGCCGCCGCCGTCCCGGCGGCGCGCCAGAGGCCGGCGGAGAGCTGCTGGCGCAGCAGGGCGGGCTCGATCCGCAGGAGGCGCGCCACCGGCGTCGCGAGGAGGCGCTCCACTGTCCAGACGAACATCGGCGCGACCAGGAAGAATCCGAGCATCAGCAGCGGCAGACCCACCAGGAAGTGCGCCCAGAAGCGCCCGTTCTTCTCCCATTGCAGCGGCAGCGGGGTCAGCCCCAGCTCCGGCCAGAGCAGCAGGCAGTCCACCCCGATCAGCAGCAACCC
>JAEZED010000224.1 GCA_023417885.1 Planctomycetota bacterium | reverse complement strand
CTTCCTCCTTCCTCCTTCCTCCTTCCGACTTCCTCCTTCCGACTTCCTCCTTCCGACTTCTGACTTCCGACTTCCGACTTCTGACACCCTCCTTGCACCCCCTCCCCTGTTCCGGCATGCTGTGTGGTCGTGAGCACTGAGGGGCAGCCGGTTGCGCTTGGGTATCGCACGCCGAACACGCCTTCGCCGCGGGCGGCGTCGATTTATGCGCAGCTTCGCCAGCACGATCGCCTTTCGCTGGGGATGGCGCTCGGAATGGCGGGGGTGGGCGTCGTCATACTGGTGGTGATGCTGTCGATCTGCGTGAGCGTGGTGTGGCGCGTGCTGCTGGCGTTCGGCGTGGCGGCGGAGATGTGGATGATCTGGCTGGGGGTGGGCGTGGTGCTGATTCCGCTGCTGTTCTGGACGGAGATCCGCACGCGCGGCGGGTATTTCGAGGACGCGGCCGGCAGCTTCGGCGGCGGGGCCGACGGGGCGCGCAGCTACGGGGAGTATCGCGTCGACCAGGCGCAGGCGGCGGTCGCGTTCTACACGGAGCTTCTGCTGTCGGGGCCGCGCTTCGTGCTGGAGGGGGCGGGCATGCGCCGGCGGCGCGGGAAGGTGGATGAGGGGCTGATGATGCGCGCTGCCGACGTGCTGCGCGACCTGCTGTCGGTGGGCGAGGGGATGACGATCGGCCAGCTTCGCCGCGAGGGGGAGGAGACGGAGCAACTGCTCGCGGCGATCCGGTATCTCGAGGAGCACGAGTGGATCGGGCGCAGCCGGGACGGCAAGCGCGTGTGGCTTCAGACGGAGGGGCGGCTGCGCCTGGAGCCGAAGCCGGGGGCGGCCTGATGCGAAGGAGGGGCGTGGATGCCCGAGGAAGACACGTATGACCTTGCCGACGACGCCCCCGTCACGCCGCCGCCGCGGCGGACGGTGATGACGACGCGCGGCGTGGCGATCATGCCCGGCGCGGCGCCGGCGGCCTCGCCGGACGTGCCGGCGCCGGCCGTCGCGGGGAATGCGCCGGTGCTGGGATACGCGCGGCCGGGGACGGTGAACGCCGGGCCGCTTGCGGCGATGTCGCCGGATGCGCGCGGGGGCGCCGCCGACCCGCTGCTGATGAAGCGCGAGCGGCGAAGGCGGTTCACCGTGCCGCTGGTGCTGATCGCGGTCGGTGGTCTGGTGTTGTACGGGTGCGGCTGGGGGATCAGCGGGAGCCTGAGTTCCGGCGCGACGTGGGCGAGCGTCAGCGTCGCGTGGGACATCGTGATCATCGTCGCGGGGATGCTGGTGGGCTCGCGGCTGGTGGACCTGGAGCTGGAGTCGCCCCTGGCGGTTCTGCTCCAGGTGACGGCGATCGTGCTGGCGGACGCGGCGGTGTTCTGGCCGATCCTGTGGCTGGACAACGGCGCGTTCTGCGGCGCGCTGATCGCGTGGATCGCGTGCACGCTGGTCTACTGCTTCCTGCTGGCGTACTTCTTCGAACTGGAGATCAACGAGGTGATCGTGCTGGCGGTGGTGATCCTGGTGGTGCGGTGCCTGGCGAACCTGGCATGGATGAGCTGGTTCGGATCGTGGGGGTATCTGCCGACGTAGGGGAGGGCTCCGGTGAATCGCGCCGGCCTTCTACCCAGGGCGTTGCTCTGGGCTCCGGCTCGTGATGCACCTTCGGTGCGTTGGTTCATGCGACCCGCGTGACCTTGCGAGCCGCGCGCAGGTTCGCGGGGATAATGCGTATAACTCGCAGCTTCCAACTTCTGACTTTCTCCACGCTCGACCTGCGGCACAGCGGTGCCGCGGCTGGTTGGCCCCCTCCCTTCTGCCCTCTGCCGTCTGCCCTCTGCCCTCTGACTTCGCCACCCCCACCGCCATAACCTTCGGCATGAGCCAATCCTCTCAGCACAACCCTGCCGCCACGCGCACCGAGCGGGACTCGATGGGCGAGATGCAGGTGCCCGCCGACGCCTACTACGCCGCCCAGACCGCCCGCGCGGCCGAGAACTTCCCGATCTCGGATCTCCGCCTCCCCCGCCGCTTCATCGCCGCGATGGGGATGATCAAGCTGGCGGCGGCGCGCGTGAACGCGGAGCTGGGGGCGGTGACGAAGGAGCGGACGGACCTGATCGAGCAGGCGGCCCGCGAGGTGATCGACGGGAAGCTGGATGACCAGTTCGTCGTGGATGTCTTCCAGACCGGCAGCGGCACCTCGACGAACATGAACACCAACGAGGTGATCGCCGGCCGGGCGAACGAGATCGCCACCGGCCGGCGCGGCGGGAAGGAGCCGGTTCATCCCAACGACCACGTCAACCAGCAGCAGAGCAGCAACGACACGATCCCGACGGCGATGCACGTCTCGGCGGCGGTGGCGATCATGGAGGATCTGGTTCCGGCGCTCAATCACCTCCAGAACCTGCTGGCGCAGAAGGCGCAGCAGTATGACGATGTCGTGAAGATCGGGCGCACGCACCTCCAGGACGCGACGCCGATCCGGCTCGGCCAGGAGATCAGCGGCTGGGCCCACCAGGCGGCGCTCTCCGTCACCCGCGCCCGCCGCGCGGCCGACGCGTTGATGGAGCTTCCGCTGGGCGGCACGGCGGTCGGGACGGGCATCAACTCCCATCCGGACTTCGCGAAGAAGGCGATCGCCGTCATCGCCGGGGAGACGAAGCTCCCCTTCCGCGAGACGGCCAACCATTTCGAAGCGCAGGCGGCGAAGGACGCGGTGGTGGAGGCCTCGGGCCAGCTCAAGACGATCGCCACGAGCCTGACGAAGATCGCCAACGACCTCCGGTGGCTTGCGAGCGGCCCGCGCTGCGGCATCGGTGAGCTCTCCATTCCCGCGACGCAGCCGGGCTCGTCGATCATGCCGGGGAAGGTGAACCCGGTAATGAGCGAGATGGTGCTCCAGGTCTGCGCCCAGGTCATCGGCAACGACGCGACCATCGCCTACGGCAACGCGGTCGGCAGCACGTTCGAGCTGAACGTCATGATGCCGGTGATGGCGTACAACCTGCTCCAGAGCGTCTCGCTTCTCTCGACGGCGTCGCGCGTCTTCGCAGACCGCTGCGTCGCCGGCCTCGAGGCCGACCGCGAGCGCTGCGAGTCGCTCGTCGAGCAGAGCCTGGCGATGTGCACGAGCCTGGCCCCGCTCATCGGCTACGACGAGGCGGCGGCGATCGCGAAGGAGTCGTTCAAGTCGGGCCGGACCGTCCGCGAGGTCGCGCGCGACAGGAAGGTGCTCGAGGATCGCAAGCTCGACGAGGCGCTCGACGCCACGGCCATGACACAGCCCTCCGCCGACCGCATCGGCAGCGCGGGGGGATGAGGTGGGTGTTGGGAGTGAGGAGTGAGAAGGGAGGAGTTGGGAGTTGGGAGTTGGGAGTTGGAAGTCACAGGGATCGTTCAGCAAACCTGCGCGGGACTCGGAAAGTTGCACGGGTAGCGTGAATCAACGCACCGAAGGTGCATCACGAGCCGGAGCCCAGGGCAACGCCCTGGGTGGCGGGCCGGCAGGTGTGACCGGAGCCCTGAAGGGGCGGCGCGGACTTTTCGAACGCCCCGTTGGGGCTTGGAATTTTTTCGCCGCCTTCACCCGGGGCGTTGCCCCGGGCTCTGGCTCGGGCTGCTCCTTCGGAGCGACGGAGCGCGCGATCGAGACATGATCCGTGTCCGAGGTCAGTGGGTGGGTGGAGTACGGCCGCTGCCACTTGTGGCCGCTGATGGTACCGTGCCGCCCATGCGCATCGCCCCGCTCCTGCTTGTGTCCGCCCTGCTGCTGCCGGCCGTTTACGAGGCGCGCGGGGACGTCGGGTTTCTGGAGGTGGGGCGGACGTTCGAGGCGCCGATCGCCGACCCGCGCTGGCCGCGCTTCGCCGCGTCGTGGCGCGAGTACGATGGCGACTCCCACCTGGACTCCGCGGCGGCGGTGGCGCTGGGGGGCACGTTCGCGCTGGTGTACGGGCGTCCGGAGGCCGAGGAGGCGCCGCCCGCGTGGGAGCTTGGGCTCCAGGCGGCGATGTTCGGCACGTTTCAGCCCGAATCGCCCTCGCAGGATCTGTACAACACCGACTGGCAGTTCGGCATCTACGCTGCTGGGCGGAGCGGGCGCCTCTCCGGCATCGCACGCCTGTGGCACCAGAGCAGCCACCTCGGAGACGAGTTCCTGCTTCGCACGCCCGGGCTGGTGCGGATCAACTTCGAGTTCGAGTCGGTGGACGGCCTGCTGGCCTACGACCTGACGGACTGGTCGCGCATCTACGCCGGCGGTGGGTGGATCTTCGACGAGCATCCATCGGACTACGGCAACTGGATCGTGCAGTACGGGCTGGAGGTGCACTGGCCGCGTCCCATCTGGAACGGCTACGCCGTGCCTTTCGCCGCGGTGGATGTGACGCACCTCGCCGGCCGCGACTGGCAGGGCAACATCTCCCTGATGGCGGGCGTTGAGTTGACGGACCCGGCGACAGACGGCCCGACGCTCCGCGCGGCGGTGGAGTACTACAACGGGGGGAACTTCAACGGCCAGTTCTTCGAGGAGAGCGTGCAGTACGTGGGCGTGGGGCTGCAACTGGAGTTGTAGCGGCTTTGTCACTTGTCACTTGAGCAAGGACAAATGACACTCCCGCCCCTACACCTCCCGCAATCCTTCCCGCAGCTGCTCGAGGGTGGGGTTCGGCTCGCCGGGGCGGAGGATGCGCTCGATGCGCCAGCGGGTGACGAGCTCGAGGCGCGCAGGCATGCCGTTGTCGTCGAGGACGCCCTCGTACGTCTCGACGATGAATTCCCATCCGGGGGCATCGAGGCTGTGGTACGAGCGGATCAGCAGGATCGGCGAGCCCGGGCCGGCCTGCCGCGGGTCGTCGGTGGCGTTCGGGTCTTCACCCGGGTTGAGGTGGGCGATCTCCAGGATCGCGCAGTCGAACTCGGCGGGAATCGCATCGCTCGCGTTCCGCCGCTGGGCGTTGGCGTTCCGGTCGCGCGCGCTGCGACGGCGTCCTTCCGGCTGATCGGCCGCCTCCGGCTCGCTGGGCTCCTTCGGCACGGGCGCGCGCATGGCGGCGCGGGCTTCGAAGCGTCTCCAGTAGACCATGCGCGGGCTCTGGCGCGCCATGAGGAGCGTGGCGCGTTCCATGCGCGCCGGGATGGTCTGCGGCAGCGGGGGCCCGGGTTCGCCCGTGAGGTCGATCCGGTAGCTCAGGACGCGCGCCGCCTCCCCGTTCAGGGAGTCGAGCGCCAGGACGAATCGCTGCACGGCAGTCGTGCGCCCGGCGGCATCCACCGCGTCGAGCCGCGCCACGACGCGCGTCCCCACGCCCCAGCTTCGCCATGACTGGTACGTGGGGTTGGGCACGACCGCGCGCCCGTTGCGAACATCCGCGGCGGATCGCCCTCCTTCTACGGCGGCGCTGCGGAGCACCTCGACATACTCCCCCAGCGGCCGCCCCGCCGCTTCGCCCTGCTGATCCTGCGCCCCGGCGACCCCGATGGTGACGGCGAGGAGAAGGCCCAGCGGGATGGATCGCACGCGGCGGCGCATCACGGCTCATGATAACGGATCGTCGACGTCGCCGCGCCGGGCAACATGACATCCGGGCGTTGCGAACGGCGCGGGCGCGGCTACAGTCGCGGCCCATGCCGACCCCCACGCGGCCTTTGGCGCTGTTGCTCCTCTCCGCCCCGCTCGCCATCGCCGGATGCGCTGGTGAAGCCGCTCGCCACAGCGACCTCGCCGCGCCCCCAGGAAACCCGCACACGGCGCCTGCCGCTCAAGCGTCCGCCGCAGGGCTCTCGCGCCCGGCGGCCGCCACCCCAGCCGCCGGGGAATGGACTTATCTCACCGGCGGGCGCACCTTCGAGCGCCTCATGGCGGATCAGCGCTGGCCTGTCTTCTCCGCCAGCTATCGCGTGCAGGAGAACGGCCGGCACATCGATCACTACGAGCACATCTCGGCCGGCGACACGATCGCGCTGGCGCGCGGGCCGGTGCGCCTCGGCGATCGCGAGCCGATCGAGCTGGAGCTGGGCGTGCAGGCGGGCGTCTTCTCCGTCTTCGACGCCGGGCACGAGCAGAGCCTGATCATCACGGACTACGTCGCCTCCGCCTATGCCGCGGCGCGGCGCGGACCGGCGAGCGGTATGCTGCGCTTCTGGCACGTCAGCGGTCACGTGGGGGACGAGTTCCTGCTCGACGACCGATACGACATCGACGAACGCACGCCCTACAAGTTCGAAGCCGTGCAGGTGCTCGGCAGCTACGACCTCCCCGCCGGCTTCCGCATCTACGGCGGGCCCAGCGCCCTATTCGGCGTGAACCCTTCCGACTTCGGCTCGCTGATCCTCCACGCCGGCGCCGAGTGGCACGGCGAGTCGCGGCTGTGGGACCTGGCGCGCCCGGTGGCGGGGGCGGACGTGCAGTTCGTCGAGGGGCTGGACTTCAACCCCGACCTGTCGGTGCGGGCGGGCCTGAGCTTCGACCGCCGGCGGCGCGGGCCGGCCTTCCAGGTGCTCGGAGAGCTCTACACCGGCCGCGACCCCAACGGGGAGCTCTTCAGCGACCGCGTGACCTTCTTCGGGCTCGGCCTCTTCCTGAACCTCTGACACCGACCGGCCGCGCGGACTTTTTCGCGGACGATACCGTACGGAACCCGACCGTGCGCACGCGCATGCCGGACCTGCGGCGTCCCCGTCCCGCCGAACAACCGCCTCTTGAATCCGCACCGCCCGCGCGCGACCCTCGCGTCATGCGCCACCTCCCGCTCGCCGCCGGACTGCTCATCGCCTGCCTCGCCACCTCCGCCGCAGCCCACCAGCCGGCCGACCCCGCTCCCGATGCCCCCCTCTCCCCCGCGGCCCGCCTGCTCGTGGAGCGCCCCCCGCTCGTCGCCGCCGACGACCTGCGCGACTTGATCGACGCCGGCGGACCGGAGGCGCGCGAGGCGCGTTTCGCAATGGGCATCGCTCAGGTGCTGGGCGCCGTCGAGCAGCTCGGCCGCGGGTTGTATGAGCTGGGCCCGCGCAACGACACCCTCGTTCGCGGCCTGCCGCTGCTGCGCCTGCCCGTTCCGGAGAACCCCGACCCGCCCGTCGTGACGATCGACGACCTGAACCGCCTGCTCGAGCGCTTCACCGCCGACCTCGCCGCGGCGCGCACGACGCTCGAGGCGATCGAAGGCGAGGTCTCCCTCACGCTCCCGCTGACACAGCTCGCCCTCGACTTCGACGCCGACGGCGTGACCGGCGAGAAGGAGCGCCTCGGCGATGTCCTCTTCGAGCTGCGGATGATCAACCCGCGCCCCACCGCCGTCTCGGCGAAGTACTACGTCGTCGACTTCGACTACGCCGACGTGCAGTGGCTCATCGCCTACACCCACCTCCTGAGCGCGATGGCGGAGTTCGGCCTGGCATGGGACGCCTCCGACCTTTTCGCCCACGCAGGCCACCTGCTCTTCCAGCGGACCGACTCCCCCCACGACTTCCTCCGCGGGGCGGGCGGTTTCAACCTCTCCTACGCCTCGATCACCGACTTCGCCGCCTTCCTCCACACGGCGCGCTTCCCCCTGCGCGACGCGGCACGCCTCGAAAACGTCCGCACCCACCTCCTCGCCGCCGTCGAAGGCAGCCGGCGAACCATGCAGCTCATCCAGGGCGAGACCGACCGCGGGCGCGAATGGATCCCCGGCCCCCACCAGTCGGCGGCGCTGCCGAACATCGTGGTGACGCAGGAGATCATCGACTCCTGGCTTGCCTTCCTCGATGACGCCGAGGCGGTGCTGGAAGGCGAACGGCTCATCCCCTTCTGGCGCGCCGACGACGGCCGCGGCCTGAACCTGCGCCGGGCGCTCGCGGAATGCCGCGAGCTGGACGTGGTCCTCTGGCTCCAGGGCACAGCGGCGGTGCCCTACCTGGAGCGCGACAAGCCCCTCGCCAGCGGCGAGAGCTTCCGGCGGATGCAGAACGTGACGGACGGCAACTTCTGGACGTTCGCGGTCTGGTTCAACTGAGGCAGGAGCCGCTCGCGAAGCTACTTCGCCAGTTCCGCCAGGATCTCGCAGCCACGCTTCAGCTTCTCATCCGTCACCGCGTAGCTGATGCGGAAATGCGTGTCGCGGGCGCTGAAAACATTACCGGGGATGACCAGCACGTTCTTCTCGATCGCCTTCTCCACGAACCCGCTCGCGGTCAGCCCCAGCCGCTCGGGCACTCTCGGGAAGGCATAGAACGCGCCCGACGGGCGCGTCAGCTCGAACACGCCTCCCAGCGTCTCGGCCACGATGTCGCGCTTGCGCCGGTAGGCGGCGACGTGATCCGCAACCGACACGTCCAGCGCCGTGATCGCCGCGTGCTGGAACGGCGCCGGCGCGCAGGTGAAGGTGTACTGCTGGAGCTTGGCGAGCTGCTGGATCAGCTCTGCCGGCCCCGCCGCGTAGCCCAGGCGCCATCCGGTCATGCCATAGGTCTTGGAGAACCCGCGCAGGAGGATCGTCCGGTCGTAGAGCTTCGCGGGGCTCGTGGGGCGCGCGTCGTACAGGAAGGGGTCGTAGATCTCGTCGCTGATGAGCACCAGGTCGTGCATGCGCGCCACGGCCACCGCCGCCTCGATCTCCTGCTCGCTCAGCACCGTACCCGTCGGATTGCCCGGGCTGTTGAGCATCAGGATCTTCGTCTTCGGCGTGATCGCCGCCTCCACCTTGGCGGCGTCGAAGCGGAAGTCCGGGTAGCTGTCGACCGCGACGGGCCTGCCCCCCGCCATGCGCGTCACGTGCCGGTACATCACGAAGTACGGATCGAGGAAGATCACCTCGTCCCCGTCGTTCACCATCGCCATGAGCGCCAGCATGAGCCCGCCGGAAACGCCGCCGGTGACGATGACGTCCCAACCGCGCCCCTCGAACGCCCCGATCTCCGGCTCCAGCTTCTCGCGCAGTTTGCGGCGCAGCGGCTCGATCCCCTGCGTCGGGGTGTAGGCGTTGTACCCCTTCCAGATCGCATCCACTGCCGCCTGCTTGGCGAGGTCGGGCACGTCGAAGTCGGGCAGGCCGATCGAGAGGTTGATCGGGTCCTTCATCTTCGCCGCGAGGTCGAAGACCTTGCGGATGCCCGAGGCGTCGATGGCGCGGGCGCGATCGGAGACGAAGTCGGCAAGCGGTCGCATGGCGGATGGTATGCGCGGGCGCCGGCCGCGCGGCGCATGGCAAAGCCGCGGATCCTGGCGGACCCGCGGCTTGCGGTGAGTCGGGAAGGGAGAAGGGTTACTTCTTCTTGGCGGCCGCGGGCTTGGCGGCGGCTGCGCCGGCATCCTCGGCCTCGGCCTTCTTGCCGGACTTCTTGCCGATGGCGAGCTTGCGGTTGGCGACCTTCGGCATGGCCAGGACATGGGCGCTGTCCTCGGTCATGCGGCCCTGGCTGATGAGCCGGGCGAGGCGCTCGGTGCGCGTCAGGACATTGCGGTGGCGGTTGAGGCCGGCGCCGGACTTGAGGCTGGGATCAAGGCTCATGGTCGTTGTACGTACGGGGCGTCTGGTCGGTTTCGGGCCGGAACTGTAGGCGCGGAGAGGAAGCCTCGCAAGTCCTCCCCCGACGGAACCGGGGTCAACATGGCGCCCGGGGGCGAGGACGCTAGTGTGGTGGCGTGGCCCAGACGAAGCGGGAGATCGAGGCGGTACTGGCGGGAGCGGGAAGCCGGCCCAGGCACCGGTTCGGGCAAAATTTCATGATCGACGCCAACCTCGTCCGTGCCATCGCGGAGTCGGGGGAAATCGGGCCCGGCGACCTCGTTCTCGAGGTCGGCCCCGGCACCGGCACGCTCACGGACGAACTCCTGGACCGCGTCGGGCCGCAGGGGGCTGTGCTGGCGGTCGAGATCGATCGCGACCTCGCCGCCGCCCTCCGGGTTCGCCTGGCGGAGGAGGAGCGCTTCTACCTCATCGAGGGGGACGCCCTGGCCGGCAAGCACGGGCTGAATCCGGAGCTGGCCGACGCCGTCGCCGCCGCCCGGGCGCGGGGCCGCACCGTGCGGCTGGTCGCCAATCTTCCGTACAACATCGCCTCGCCCCTGATCATCGAACTGCTCCTGGCGGGCGTGGATCTGCTGGCCTTTACCGTCCAGAAGGAGGTCGCCGACCGCCTGCGTGCCGGTCCCGCGCAGGGGAAGGAGTATGGGCCGCTGTCCGTCATCGTCCAGACGCTGGCGGGCGTGGAGGTGCTGCGGACGATCCCGCCGGAGGCCTTCTGGCCGCGCCCGAAGATCGACTCCGCCCTCGTGCGCCTTCGCCGGCGCGAGTCGCCCGAGCCGCTGCGCGGGCGCGAGCGCGCGTTCGGGCGCTTCGTGGGCGCACTCTTCTCGATGCGTCGCAAGACGATCCGCAAGGCCCTGGCTCCGCTGTGCGAGGCTCCCGCGACGCCGTTGGCGAAGGTCGGGCTCAGCGGAAACGAGCGGCCGGAGCAGGTGGCTCCGGCCGCGCTGCTCCAGCTTTACGACGCTGTCGGGGTGCCCGGAGAGCCGGGCGGCGCCGGCTCCACCAGCGCGTCATAAGCGGCGGCGGGCTGCTGCTCGCGCCATGGAAGCTCGCCGGCCGTGTCGCCGGTGGATTCGATGCGCATCCCGTAGAAGCTGCGGTAGACAAAGAAGAGCGCCACCAGCAGGAACGCGCCCGCCAGGACGTATCGGAGCATGCTGGGGGAACCGTCCGGGCCCTGGAGCGTGATCGCCAACTCAACGGCGAGCAGGCCGAAGAGCGTGCTGAACTTGATGATCGGGTTCATCGCGACGCTGCTGGTGTCCTTGAATGGATCGCCCACGGTGTCGCCCACGACTGTGGCGGCATGAAGGTCGGTCCCCTTCTCGCGAAGGTCGGTCTCGACGATCTTCTTGGCGTTATCCCAGGCCCCGCCGGCGTTGGCCATGAAGATCGCCTGGAAAAGGCCGAAGAAGGCCAGCCCGATCAGGAACCCGATGAAGAAGAACGGCTCGGTGAAAGCGAAGGCAAGGGTAATGAAGAAGACCGCCAGGAAGATGTTGAACATCCCCGTCTGGGCGTACTTCGTGCAGATCGCGACGACGCGCTGGCTATCCTCCACGCTCGCCTTCTCCACCCCTTCCAGCCGGATGTTCTTCTTGATGAAGGCGACCGCGCGGTAGGCACCCGTGATCACCGCCTGGCAGCTGGCGCCGCTGAACCAGTAGATCACCGCCCCGCCCATCAGCAACCCGAGCAGGAAGGGCGCGTGCAGGATCGAGAGGTACTGGGTATTGGCGGCGTCGAGCGCGATCCCGCCCGCTGCCGTCTCGACGGTGCCGACGAGCAGCACGATGATCGAGAAGATGAGCGTGGTGGCGCCGACGACGGCGGTGCCGATGAGCACGGGCTTGGCGGTCGCCTTGAAGGTGTTGCCCGCGCCGTCGTTCTCCTCGAGCAGGAGCTTGGCGCGCTCCCATTGGGGCGTCACGCCGAACTGGCTCGAGAGCTCGCGCTCCACGTCCGGCTGCTGCTCGATCAGCGAGAGCTCATAGACGCTCTGGGCGTTGTCCGTCACGGGCCCATAGCTGTCCACGGCGATGGTCACCGGGCCCATGCCCAGGAACCCGAAAGCCACCAGACCAAAGGCGAAGACCGCCGGCGCCAGCATGATGGACGCCAGCCCGCCCGTCACGCCATCACTGCCGGCGAGGCTGACGAAGTAGGCCACCGCCATGAGGGAGACGATGGTGACTCCGCCGATCCAGAAGGCGCTGAAGTTGCCCGCGGTGAGCCCTGACAGAACGTTCAGCGACGCCCCGCCCTCCCGGCTTGCGGTGACGACCTCGCGGACGTGCCGGCTGCGGGTGGAGGTGAAGACCGTGGTCATTTCCGGGATGAGCGCCCCGGCGAGGGTGCCGCAGGAGATGATGGTGGCCAGCTTCCACCAGAGGGACGTGTCGCCGGCCAGGTCGGGAATCAGCAGCCAGGAGAAGACGTATGTGCAGACGATCGACAGGATGCTGGTCATCCAGACGAGCGACTGGAGCGGGCGCTCGAAGTGCATCTCGTCGGCGTCGCCGTAGCGGGCGCGGGCGAAGGCCTCGTTGACGAGATATGCCGCGCCGCTGACGAGGATCATCACGATGCGCATCGCGAAGATCCAGACAAGCAGCTGCACCTGGATGATCGGATTCGCGACCGCCAGGAGGATGAAGGTGATGAGGGCGACGCCGGTGACGCCGTAAGTCTCGAAGCCGTCGGCGGTCGGGCCGACCGAGTCTCCGGCGTTGTCCCCGACGCAGTCGGCGATGACACCCGGGTTGCGGGCGTCGTCCTCCTTGATGCCGAAGACGATCTTCATGAGGTCGGCGCCGATGTCGGCGATCTTGGTGAAGATGCCCCCCGCCACGCGCAGGGCGGCGGCGCCGAGCGACTCGCCGATCGCGAAGCCGATGAAGCAGGCGCCGGCGAGGTTGCCGGGCATGAAGAGCAGGATCGCCAGCATGAGCAGCAGCTCGACGCTGATCAGCACCATCCCGATGCTCATCCCCGCGCGCAGCGGGATGGAGTAAACGGGGAACGGCTTGCCCCGCAGCGAGGCGAAGGCGGTGCGGCTGTTCGCGAAGGTGTTGATGCGGATGCCGAACGCGGCGACGGCGGTGGAGCCGGCGATGCCGATCAGGGAGAAGAGCAGGACGATCAGCACGCGCCCGAAGCTCCAGCCGTGCTCACCCTCGACGGTGGGGCTCTCGGCGAGGAACTTGAAGTAGACGAAGATGACCGCCCCGATGAAGACCCACAGCAGCATGATGAACTTGAGCTGCTGGAAGAGGTAGGTCTTGCAGGTGGCGTAGATCAGCTCGGAGATCTCGAGCATGCTCCGGTGCACGGGGAGGCGCTGGAGCTGGGCATAGATCACCACGCCGAAGACAAGACCCGCCAGGCAGATCAGCAGCCCGCCCATGAGCAGGGTATGCCCGGACATGCCCAGGAACGTGACGTCCGGCTGGCTCAGGTCGGGAATCACCAGGCGCGCCTCGCTCGCGAGCGCCGGGGCGGGCGTCAGGAGGAGCACGACGGCAAGCACGGCCAGCGCCGCGATTGCGGCACGAGTGCGAAGTGGAATGCTCATTGGGTGGGTGGCTTGGGAACTCTGTGAAATCCGGCACAGATTCGAGAAAGCGTAACCCAGGTGCGCGAAATTGCACGTGGAAATCCCGAAACGCCGTTATCCGGCCGCTCCTGAGCCACTTGCGCTTCCGAAGGCTAAACAAAAGCCCCGCGCCATCTGGCGCGGGGCTGAGGTCTCGGCCCGGCGATGCGGGATCAGGGGAACAGGCCCTTGAGTTTGCAGGCGTCGGCGACGCGCTGGACGGCGATGGTGTAGGCGGCGGTGCGGTAGTCGCAGTTGGTCTCGCTCGCAAGCTTGTGGACGCGGTCGAAGGCGGTCTCCATCACCTTCTGGAGCTCGTCCTGCACGCGCTTCAGATCCCAGAAGTAGGCGTCCAGGCCCTGCACCCACTCGAAGTAGCTGACGGTGACGCCGCCGGCGTTCGCGAGGATGTCGGGGAGGATGACCACGCCGCGGTCGCGCAGGATCTCGTCGGCCTTGGGCGTCGTGGGGCCGTTGGCGCCCTCGGCGACGATCTTCGCCTTGATGTCGCCGGCGACGCGGCTGTTGATGGTGTTCTCGATCGCCGCCGGCACGAGCACGTCGCAATCGACGGTGAGGACTTCGTCGTTGGTGATGGCGTCGGCCTCGCGGAAGTCGGTGAGCTGCCGGTTCTTCTTGTAGTACTCGCCCGCGGCGGGAATATCGAGGCCGCCCGCGTTGAAGAGCCCGCCGTAGACGTCGCTGACGGCGACGACCTTGCAGCCGCGCTCGGCGAGGAGCCGGGCGGCATGGAAGCCGACCTGGCCAAACCCCTGAACGGCGATGCGCAGGCCGTCGAGCTTGCGGTTCTGCACGACGTTGAGGTAGCGGCGCAGGACGTTCATGACGCCGCGGCCGGTGGCCTCCTCACGGCCGACGCTGCCGCCGATGCTGACGGGCTTGCCGGTGACGACGCCGAGGACCTGGTACCCCTTGATCATGGAGTAGGTGTCGACGACCCAGGCCATGGCCTGCGCGTCGGTGCCGAGGTCGGGGGCGGGGATGTCCTTCTCCGGACCGATGATCCCGTGGATCTCGTAGGTGAAGCGACGGATCAGCTTCTCCTTCTCGCGCATGGAGAGGGTCTTGGGCTCGCAGATGATGCCGCCCTTGGCGCCGCCGTAGGGGAGATTGACGAGGGCGTTCTTCCAGGTCTGGAGCATCGCCAGAGCCATGACCTCGTCGCGGTCGACGTTGCTGGCCATGCGGAGGCCCCCCTTGTAGGGGCCGAGGGCGCCGTTGTGCTGGACGCGGAAGCCGGTGAAGACCTGGATGCTGCCGTCATCCATGCGGACGGGGCAGGACGCGGTGACGATGCGGTTGGGTGTGGAGAGGACCTGCCGCCAGGTCTCGTCCATGTGCATCCGGGTGTAGACGCGGTCGAAGTAGAGGTGGGCGTTCTTCCAGAAGGCCGTGTGCTTCTCCTCGCCGGGACGGAGGAGGTTGGTCTCCTTTCGCGTTGCGCCGGCATCACCCGGTGCGGCACCCCTCGATTCCGAAGCGGGAGGTGTTCTGGTCGTTGCGGTTTCTTTGAGGGTGTCGCTCATGGAAATGGGGAAGAAGAAGCGTCTGGAGCCGTTCTGCCACTTTGTGATCGGCGGGCATTTCCCGCCTTCGTGACAAATTGCACGAACCGTATCCCCCGGGCGAGCGGCAAAGCGCCCTGCGGCATTTATCCACACACCCCGTGGGCCGGAATGCGAAGTCTACACCACCCGGTCGCCCCAGTCAGTGCCCGCACCAGCCCTGAAGGGGCCCCCTACCGCTGCTGCCGCCGGATCGTCATGTCGAAGTTCTTCACCATCGACTTGTACATCGCCCAGATGATCGCGGCGTAGGCGCCGCAGGCAGCGAGCGAGAACAGGAAGACGATCACCCGGGCCTGGAAGATGCGCCCGGCGTCGCCCTGGAAGAAGATCCCCCCGCCGTACTGGTCCGGGTTGATCAGCAGCATGATCACCGTAAGGGGGCTGAAGGCGCCGAACACTAGGCCCACCTCCTGGTCCGTCCCCGTCACCAGTTCGAAGCCGCACCACCCCAGCAGCGCAAAGAGCCCGATGACGATCGCCAGGGAGATCATCACCGCGCGGACCGTCGTCTTCTGGCGCAGCGACAGGTTCATTCCCACGATGCTGGCGAACGCCACCAGCACCACCAGCAGGATCGGCATCAGCACCAGCGCCTCGGGCAGCACCAGCCAGTCCTGCCGGCGGTTCGCCACGCCGGCGAACAGGTCGTACAGGATGAACACCAGGCAGCTGATGACCGGCACGATGATCAGCGGCAGCGCGAAGCTCACCAGGCCGCGCAGCTTGCCCCAGATGTAGTAGCGGCTCGTGATCGGCGTCGAGAGAAGCAGGTCCAGCGTCCCGTCCTCCTTTTCCCGGGTCACGGTGCTGGCGGCGGCGTTGGTGACGATCAGCAGGATCACCGCCACCTCGAGGAAGACCATGCCCAGGAGGAAGCGCCGGGCGTCGTTCATGCTCAGGCGGCGCGGGATTCCCTTCAGATCCAGCCGGCTGATCGTCTTCAGCCCGCCGATGGTTTCGTAGTCGCTCCCCGTGACGGCCCAGCGGCCTTCGATCTCGGAGAGTTCGGCGACGTCGCCGTCGATGTAGAGCTGCGCCGTCGGGGGAAAGCGGAAGGGGGAGTTGGGATCTCCGGCGATGCTGAGCGTCTGCGTGGTGAAGTCGTATGAACCGGGGGTGACGAACCGGCGCGGCGTTTCGGCCTCGGTGGCGTAGAAGATGCAGACGACGACCGCGCCGACGAGCCCGGCGAGGATGAACGTGTACCGCAGCAGGCCGGCGCGGGTGGCGCTGGCCTTGGTCTTGGCCTCGCGCCAGGCGATCGGGTTGTTCCAGACGCCGCGCGGCTTGCGATTGACGGTCGCCCGCACCCCGGGCAGGAAGCTGAGCCGGCGCATCACCCAGGCCTTGACCGTCACCGTCGACTGTGCCATACGCCGCAGCATCGCGATGCTGGGCGCCACGAGCAGGAACGAGACGAGCGTTCCGGCGGTCACGAAGAAGCCGGCGGGATTGGTGAAGTACCACCGCAGGGGCCAGGAGCGGAGCGCGGTGTCCGGCTGCAGCTCGCTCAGGGCCGGCGGCGCGTAACCGACCGGGTCCAGGATGCTGCGCAGGGCCAGGAAGGGGTGAATGCCGGTCAGCCAGCTCGTGTCGGCGGGCCGGTCGTACCGGTTGGTGTTCGGATCGAGCGTGCCGGGGTGGAACCACGCCAGCCGGTCGAGCAGGAAGAGCCCGACCAGGTAGACGACGATCACCATGTAGAAGCTGAAGATCGTCCGCCGCGTGCCGACCTTGAAGGTGGCGATGGCGACCGCGAGCGCACCGGTGACGAGGGCAGTCACGCCGGCGATGGCGCAGCTCATCAGCACGTCGCCGAAAGCGACCCCCCCGAAGATCTGGGTGATCGAGAAGATCGGGATGCCCGAGAGCAGCAGCGCGAAGACGAAGAAGAGGCGCGAGAGGAGCGTGCCCAGGACGATCTGCCCGTTGGTCAGGGGCGTGGAGAGGAGGATGTCGTAGGTCTGGCTGTCCTTCTCCTGCGTGATGGCGCCGGCGGTGAAGATCGGGGCCAGGAGCGAGACCAGGGCGAGCTGGAGATAGCTGAGCTGGACGAAGATGTCGGTGCTGGTGCGGCTGAGTTTGTCCAGATCACCGCCGAGCTCGCCGGCGCCGATGAGCGCGAAGATGACCAGGAAGATCAGGAGCCCGAGGTAGGCCGACCGGACGATCAGATCCCGCCGCCGCTTGCCCGCCACGCTGACGACGCGCAGCAGGATCGGGTTGGCGGGCACGAGCCGGTACAGATAGGCGGGTATTCCGAGCATGGGTCAGGCGGAAGCGACAGAGCGACGGAGCGACGAAGCGACAGAGGGACCGGAGCCGGAGGGGTCGTCGCGACATCCGCCCC
>JAEZED010000190.1 GCA_023417885.1 Planctomycetota bacterium | reverse complement strand
GCGCACAAATCACGCCGCCCCCCCCCACGCCCGGCCTTTCCACCGGCCGGGCTTTCGGGTTGGACCGGACACCCGCATCAAACCAACTGCGCCATGGTGCGACCCCCAAACGAAGAGCCCGGCCGTTCCCGGCCGGGCTCTTTGAATCAGGGGGATGCGTCGGATCACTCCTTCAACGCCGCATGCGCCGCCGCGAGCCGGGCGATCGGAACGCGGAACGGACTGCACGAAACGTAGTCGAGCCCCGCCTTGTGGCAGAAGTGAACGCTCTTCGGATCGCCGCCGTGCTCGCCACAGATGCCGAGCTTGATGTTCGGGCGGGTCGAGCGCCCCTCGGCGATGGCCGTCTCAACGAGTTGGCCCACGCCCTCGACGTCGAGCGTCGAGAAAGGGTCGCTCTCGAGGATGCCCTTCTCCAGGTATTCCGGCAGGAACCGGCCGGCGTCGTCGCGGCTGTACCCGAATGTCATCTGCGTCAGGTCGTTGGTGCCGAAGCTGAAGAAGTCGGCCTCGACGGCGATGTGCTCGGCGACCATGGCGGCCCGCGGAATCTCGATCATCGTCCCCACGAGGAACTTGATGCGCTTCTTCCGCTCCTTGAACACCAGCTCCGCCTCGTCCATCAGCTCCTTCTTGAGGTAAGAAAGCTCACGGACGGTGCCGATCAGCGGGATCATGATCTCCGGCACCGCGGCCTTGCCCACCTCCAGCGCCGCCTCCAGGATCGCCCGCACCTGCATGCGGAGGATCTCCGGGAAGGTGACCGCCAGCCGGCAGCCGCGGTGGCCGAGCATCGGGTTGAGCTCGTGGAGGTCGTGCACCCGGTTGCGCACGTCATCGAAGTTCAGCCCCATCTCCTGCGCCAGTTCGCGCTGGTCGCGCTCGTTCTGCGGCAGGAACTCGTGGAGCGGCGGGTCGAGCAGGCGGATGGTCACGGGCAGGCCCGCCATCGCCTTGAAGATGCCGATGAAGTCCTTCTTCTGGAACGGCGCCAGCTTCGCCAGCGCCCGCTTGCGCCCCTCCTCGGTGTTCGAGAGGATCATCTGCCGCATCGGACCGATGCGGTCCGGGGCGAAGAACATGTGCTCCGTGCGGCACAGCCCGATCCCCTCGGCGCCGAACTCCCGCGCCTTCTGGGCATCTTCCGGCGTGTCGGCGTTGGTGCGGACATTGAGGCGGCGGAACTTGTCCACCAGGGCCATCAGCTTCTTGAAGTTCTTCTCCGGCTCGGGGTCCTGCGTGGGGACCTGCCCCTCCAGCACCTCGCCCGTCGTTCCGTCGAGGCTCAGGTAGTCGTCCGGCCCGAAGATCTTCTCCTTGATCTTCACCTTCCGGTTCTGCGCGTCGATCTGCACATCACCCGCGCCGCAGATGCAGGGCGTGCCCATCCCCCGCGCCACGACCGCCGCGTGGCTCGTCATGCCGCCCGTGCTCGTCAGGATGCCTTCGGAGACGTGCATTCCGCCGATGTCGGCCGGCTCCGTCTCGCGGCGGACGAGGATCACCTTCTCTCCCCTGGCCACGCGCTCCTCCGCCTCGTCGGCGGTGAAGGCGATCTTGCCGACGGCGGCGCCCGGGCTGGCATTCAGGCCCTTGCTCAGCACCGTTGCACGCTGCTTCTCCGACGGCACGAACATCGGGTGCAGGAGCTGGTCCAGGTGCTCCGGCGAGACCATCTGCACCGCCTGCTTCTCGGTCACCAGCCCCTCGCGCAGCATCTCCATCGCGATCCGCAGCGCCGCCACGCCCGTGCGCTTGCCGGAGCGCGTCTGGAGCATGTAGAGCGTTCCCTGCTCGATCGTGAACTCGAAATCCTGCACGTCCCGGTAGCGCTGCTCCAGCTTGCGGCGAACCTCCACCAGCTCCTTGAAGCTCTTGGGCAGCTCCTTCTTCATCTCGAAGACGTCCTTGGGCGTGCGGATGCCCGCCACCACGTCCTCGCCCTGGGCGTTGATCAGGTACTCGCCGTAGAACTTGTTCTCGCCCGTCGACGGGTTGCGCGTGAACGCCACGCCCGTCCCCGAGTCGTTGCCCATGTTCCCGAAGACCATCGTCTGGCAGTTCACCGCCGTCCCCTTCAGCCCGGTGATGTCGTTGAGCTGGCGGTAGCGGATGGCGCGCTCGGTGTTCCACGAGCGGAAGACGGCCTCGACGGCCCGCTCCAGCTGCTCCATCGGGTCCTGCGGGAACGGCTTGCGGACGTGGTCCTTGTAGACCTTCTTGTACTGCTCCGCGAGCTCGCGCAGGTCGTCGGCCGAGAGGTCGGTGTCGTTCTTGACGCCCCGGTCGTCCTTCATCGCCTGGAGCTTCTCCTCGAAGTGATGGTGGTCCACGCCCATCACCACGTCGCCGAACATGTTGATCAGGCGGCGGTAGCTGTCGAAGGCGAAGCGGGGGTTGTCCGTCTGCCGGGCCATCGCCTCGGCGACGTCGTCGTTCATGCCGAGGTTCAGGACGGTGTCCATCATGCCCGGCATGCTGACCGCCGCGCCCGAGCGCACCGAGAGCAGCAGCGGGTTCTTCGGGTTGCCGAACTTCTTGCCGGTGGCCCGCTCCACCTTGCGGAGATTCGACTCCACCTCGTCCATCAGCCCCGCCGGGAGCTTGCGGCCGCTCTCGTAGTACTCGGCGCAGGTCTCGGTCGTGATCGTGAAGCCGGGAGGCACGGGCAGGCCGGCCGCCGTCATGTCGGCCAGGTTCGCGCCCTTGCCGCCCAGGAGCTGCTTGTCGCCGCGGCCACCCTCGGACTTGCCGGGGGCGAAGAAGTAGACTCGCTTTCCGGCGACGCGGCGGGCGACGCCTCCGGCCGCCTTCTTCACGCGACTCGTCGATTTCTTCAGCGTCTTCTCAACCACCTTCCGGTTGAGCTTGTTGGCGGCCTTCTTGATGGTCTTCCTGACGGTGGTGGCGGATCCGGTTTTACGAGCCATGGGATTCGAAGCCTAGCGGGTGAGCCGGCGCAAGAGAGGGGGAAAAACAGCGAAAACCCGTGAAAATCGGCCGCACTCGTGCAGGCGCGCGTGGCGCCCACCTGTGCGGCCAAAGGGCTCGCGACGATAGAAATCGCCACTATCACAGTCAATCCGCGACAAGGCCACCCGAATGGGCCCCGCGCGCATCCATCGAAGAACATCTGTTCGCGCCGCTTTAACACGCCCGCCTCACCCCGCGTCCAACCTTCCGCGGGCGAAAGCGGAAATCGACGGGCGGTGGGGCGTCCATCGGTGATGATGACGGCGTTCACCTAAACCCTCCGATGGCCCCGCTGGAGCCCGACGACTTCGCCCGACTCCTGCGCCTGCACCTGCCGCGGGCGACGCGCCTGGCGGTGCGCCTCTGCGGCGACGTGCATGCCGCCGAGGACGTCGTTGGCGAGGCCTTGCTCCGCGCCACGCGCCACTTCCGCAGTTTCCGCGGCGAGTCCGCATTTGCCACCTGGCTCCATCGCATCGTGATCAACTGCTTCCGCGACAGCCTCAGGAGAGATCGCCGGCCCCCCATGGCCTCGGAGCAGGCGCTGGCGGATGTCGCCACCCCCATGACGCCCGCCCCCGAGCGGATGGCGGCCGACGAGCTGGGGCGTGAGGTGGCGCGGCTCGTCTCGGCGCTTCCCCCGCGGCAGCGCGAGGCGCTGGTGCTGACGGTCTACGAAGGTCACACCGCCGAGCAGGCGGCGGAGCTGATGGAGACGACGGCGCAGAACGTCCGCGTGCTGTCGCACCACGCGCGGACCCGGCTGAAGCAGCAGCTCCAGATCGTGGAGGCAAACCATGCCTGAACCCACCGATCCACACGCGTTGCCGGATGACGCCTCCCTCGATGCGTTTCTCGCCCGCGCCCAGTGGCCCCAGCCGCGCCCGGAGGTCATGGCGCGCCTCGATGCCGTGATCGATGCCGGCATGCGCGAGGCGGCGCCGGTGCGACGAATGCGGCTGGGGCAACTCCCATGGCTCGTCGCCGCCGCTGCCGCCGCGGTGGTGTTGCTCGGGCTTGGCCTCTGGCTCGGGCGGAATCTCGGGACGAGCCGAGAAACGCAGCCTGTCGCCGAAGCGCCGGAGAATCCCGGGGAGCGCATGGCGCTCCCG
>JAEZED010000182.1 GCA_023417885.1 Planctomycetota bacterium | reverse complement strand
GCGGGGGGGTGGGGCGTGGGCGGCGTGGGCGGCGGGGGGGGGGGGGCACGGGACCTCGAACCCCTTGTAGCCGGCCTCGGTGAAGGAGCGGAACTCGTTGATCGTGAAGAAGTGCCGCACGCGGTCGGAGAGCTTCTCGGCGACGTAGCCCGCGTAGTCGCCGAAGGCCTTGGCCGTCTCGCGCGACTGCCACCCGCCGTGCTTGTCCTGCAGCGCCTGCGGCAGGTCCCAGTGGTAGAGCGTGGCGAACGGCTCGATGCCGGCGGACTTCAGTTCGTCCACGAGGCGGTCGTAGAAGTCGAGGCCCTTGGTGTTTGGCGCGCCCGTGCCCTCGGGGAAGATGCGCGGCCAGCAGATGGAGAAGCGGTAGGCCGTGGCGCCGATGTCGTTCTTCATCAGCGCGACGTCTTCCTTGTAGCGGTGGTAGTGGTCGTTGGCGACGTCGCCGGTGTCGCCGTTCTTGATCTTGCCCGGCGTGTGGGCGTAGGTGTCCCAGATCGACGGGCCCTTTCCGTCCTCGTCCCACGCCCCCTCGATCTGGTAGGCGGAGGTGGCGGTGCCCCAGTAGAAACCCTCGGGGAAGGTGCGCGCAGCGCCATCGCCCTTGGGCTGGCGCGACGATGCCGCGGCGGCGCTGCTGCGGGGTGCTAAGGCGGTTGATGACAAGCCGACGGCGGCGGCGCCGGCGACCTTTACGACGTCGCGGCGCGTGATGCCGGTCTGATCCGAACTCATGGCGTGTCTCCTTTCAGAAACCGCCACACCCCCGGGGGGGAATCCGAATGCCAGAGCCAGTCCCGCAGCCCGCCGTGGGATCGGCTGCCGTGAAGTTACCACCGGGACATTTCCCGCACAATCGAATCTCACTCCCCACCGGTGACGCCTGCCCTACCCCCGCGGGATTGAGGCGTCGGTGGGGGCACTCTCCCTGAAAACCGCACCGCCCGAGATGTCGCGGGCCACGCTCCTTATGAACGCGCCGGCTCGATTCTGCCGTTTCAACGGAGTTCCGCTCGGGCATCGCGGCGGCTTTTGTCGCCCCGTCGCGGAGAGGTGCTGGCCCAATCTCAACTGCATTCGCGCGAGCGGTGATGCGGAGAGCCGCGCGACTCCGCAGGGCACACGAACGATGGTGCGCTCCTGCGGTCGTCCGCCCTCCAGGCGGTTGGCGAGCCCGTTCAACGCGGGTTGAAGCCCCCGGGCCTTTCCACTGCCCATCCCGCCGGGGCGGCACGTCCCGTTCGCAATCCGTTCGTTACTACCATTTAAAACGGGAATTGCTTCGATTTCGGATGCGCCGCTCTTAAAATGCAATCGTTTCGAACAGGGAGCAACAACATGGGATCTGCCTCTCACCTTGGGGTAGTGCGACGCTTCGGCTCCGCCGCGTTGTCGGTGGAAAGGCTCGAGGCGCGGCGTCTGCTGGCTTCGGTCGTCATCGATTTCGAGGGCCTTGCGCCCGGCGCTGTTGAAGATCCTTACACGGAGGCCAGCGGCTTCCGCTTCAGTCATCTGCGCAGCTACGGCGCGCCGGCGGGCGACTTCTTCGCGTACGGCCCGCCGGAGGGGTACGCCAGCCGCGTCATCCATCCGTTCGACTTCGGCAACCAGTTCCAGGTGGATCGCGCCGACGGCGGCGCGTTCGACCTGCTGAGCTTCGATTACGCGGCGAGCCGCTTCGGCGGGCCTGGCGATTTTGTCATCACGGGCACGTTCGCGTCGGGAGGGACGCAGCAGGAGACGGTCTCCTTCAGCGGGAGCAAGTCTTTTTCGACGCTGGATCTGAACTGGACCGACCTGACGCAGGTGCGCATCAGCTACGCGGGGGGCTTGAACCACGCCTACGGCGCGCTGGACAACTTCGTCCTCGAGGTGGAGGGGGGAGATCCGTCGGTCACTGGCTCGCTGACGCAGGCGAACCCTGTCGCGGGGCCGGCGATCGTCAGCTTCGACGGCCGGAGCTGGAACGAGGTCGATGCCCTGTTGCCGCTGCCCGACGGGCGATTCTACGCGGTTGGCCGAAGCGGTGTGGAGGCGCCCGAGGCGACACCGTACTTCCGCGTCGAGCGGCAGGACCCGTCGGTCGTCCTGAGCTACGTCACGCGGCACATGCCAGACGGGTCGCTCGACACGAGCTGGGGCGAGCAGGGCCGGTCGGATGTTCCGGCGGATCTCGCGGGACTGCACGCGCACCACCTCACACCGCAGTACCGGCGCGTTCAGCCGGTGGAGGATGGCTTCCTCGTGCGGAAACCCGGCGGGTTCGTGAAGCTCGGCACGGACCTGGGGCGCGACATGTCCTTCGGGACGAACGGCGTGGTGCCGGCCGCCGCGCTGTTCACGGCATTGCCGGGCGGGGGGCTGGCCACGCTTTCTGGTCCGATCCTGCGGGTGTATGACGCCTCGGGCCAGGAGCAGGCGAGCACGAACGTGGAGGACCTTATCCTCCCGCTGACCCTACGAAACACAGCGAGGATCGGTGGCGACCTGGCTTCCGACGCCGCGGGCAACATCTACCTCGGCGTGACGAACATCGAGGGCCCGCCCTACCCGGGGGATCCGGGCCTCCAGCCGTTCACGGGCGTGGCGAAGTTCCTTCCGTCGCTGGTGCTCGACGCCTCGTATGGGCATCTCGGGATCGCGCGCGGGTTCGGATCATCGATTGAGCAGGAGCGTCCCGAGGCGCTCTTCGTCTCGCCTGAAGGTCGCGCGCTGCTGGCGATCGCCGAGGGTGACGGCGATCGGAAAACCGGCCAGTTCACCCCGTCGGGCTTGTCCCTTCAGGAGGGCTTTGCGGAGTACTCGGCCTCGCACCCTCCGCAGTCGGATAACCAGAGCTACCTCTGGGGCGTCTCCTTCCTCGAGGACAAGGGAATCGCGCTGGCGGTGAATCATGCAAGATCGCATCGGGACTCGTGGGACACGGCGGTTTTTGAGTCGGGGTTCTTCCAGTCGTACCCGTTCGAGGTCGAGGCCGGCGACGTCGCGGTTGCGAACGTGATCGACTTCGAGGAATTCGAGATCCCGCGGCAGGTTAACGGGCTCTTCCTCGATGACGACGGAACCTTCGTCGTCGGCGGGTTCATCGAGGACGTGGACTTCGTGGACGTGTCCGACGGCCGCTACGTCACCAACGTCGATCATCACGCCGCCCTGTGGCGCATTGACCCCACTGCGGTGGAGCAGGTGCACATCCAGTTCTCCGACGCGCCCGTCGGGTTGATTCCCTCGGGGCGCTACGAAGAAGGCGGTTTCGTCTTCGAAGATCGCCCCGGCTCCGGCGGACCCGCCTCCGAGCCGCTGGTGATTTCCGGCGTGGAGACGGGATACGAAAGTAACGTGCTCTCGACATTCAACTGGGGCCGGCGGATTCACATCACCCGCGCCAATGGAGGAACCTTCAGGCTGAACCAGTTCGCCTACGGTGTGGGCAGGTTTGACGACGCCGGTGACTTCATCGTCACCGGAACCTTCGCCGACGGTTCAACGCGAAGCACAACCCTCTCCTTCCGTCCCAACCCGGTGTTCCGCCACAGGAACATGAACGTCTTCCGGCCGGACCCGAGGTGGGACAACCTCGTCTCCCTCAGCATCAACTCCGCCGGCGGCGTCAATGACGCTTATGGCGCGATCGACGGTTTGCGTTTCATCGTTCCGGTCGCGGAGCAGCAGACCGTGGTGGACATGGAGGCGGCGCCGCTCGGGGAAATTCCCTCGGGCGTCTATGTAGAGGACGGCTTCACCTTCTCCAGCAGGCCCGGCGACCGCGGCCCGGTTAGCGAGCCGCTGCTCGTGCTCGGTCCGCCGCACGGCTACGCCAGCAACGTGCTCCAGCCGTTCAACTGGGGCCGGCGCATCGATGTCGAGCGCAGCGGCGGGGGGACATTCTCCCTGCTCGGCTTCGACTACGGCTCCAACCAGTGGAGTGGAGCGGGCGACTTCATCCTCACCGGCACCTTCGCCGGCGGGGGAACCGAGACGCGCACCGTCACCTTCAGCTCCAAGACCCTGACGAGGCTCGACCTCGACTGGGAGGACCTGACCCGCGTCAGCATCAACTTCGCCGGCGGCGTCAACGAGGCCTACGGCGTCGTGGACAACTTCGTCTTCGCCGGCTGACGGAAGTGGAGTGATGCAAGCAATCCCTGCGCGGACACCGGGCTCCGCGCAGGGATCTCGTGTTTGCGTGCGCCGGGTCAGCGGGCGCGTCGAAGCGCCGAGCTCCAGCGCCTCACGTCCGTTCGGGCAGGCGGTAGCGCAGCACGAGGGCGGTGGGGCAGGCGGGGTAGGCGATGCGCATGCGGAAGCCGTGGAACTCCGTCGGCGACCAGCCCGTGCGGTCGAAGAGGGCCTGCACCATCCGGCTGTAGTGCGGCACCTCGGGCGTGGCGATGGGGAGCGGCCCGGCGCCCAGGTCCTGGAGCGGCTCGTTCAGGGGCAGGCGGTTGCGCTCGCGCCGCACGCCGGGATAGCGGACGGCGGATCGCATCTCGCTGAAGAGCATCGGCTCGGGCGGAATGGCGAAAGCGAAGCGCTCGTGGATGAAGAGGTCGGCGATCATTACCTCGACCGGCGTATCGCAGATGGCGGTGTGCTCGCCCCACTGGTTTTCGAGCGTTCGGTAGTAGGGGATGTCGCGGTTGATGGTGCCGAGCACGCAGGTGAGCGCGCCAGTGTTGCCGACGGGCCCCTCGGTCAGCTCGTAGCTGACGCCCGTCGCGTCCGTCAGCAGGCGCAGCTCGGGCAGGGGCTGCGAGCAGAAGTCCCCCATCAGCGGGGCGCGGTCGCCGCCGCTGAAGCGCTCGTCGACGGCTTCCATCGGCTTGACGGCCATGCGCGTGCCGTCGTCGTTGTTCCAGTAGCGCGTGGCCATCGCCCACGTCACCTGCGGGCGGATGCGGCGGAAATCGACCAGACCGCTGACGGAGGCGAAGTCGAGCAGCCCCTCCTCGCGGCCGGGCCCGACGATCGCCACCTTCACCATCACGCGCGCCTGCACGCCCCAGACGTAGCTGGCGCCCTGGAAGAGTTGCTTGCGGTGGAACTCGTCGCGCTGCTGCCGGCCGGCGCTGCCGAGCAGGCTGCCCATCATCTCGAGCGTGGCGCGGTCGCCGGTGTGAACCTTGATGAGCTGGTCATAGTCCGCCAGCGCGTCGCGGGCGGTTTTCAGGAGCTCGTCGTTCACGCCCGCCCGCTCGACCGAGCGAAGGAAGATGCGCGTGCCGGCGGAGCCGGGCATCTGCTGGAGGGCGACGGACGGGTCGTCGGCCTGGATGATCTTGGAGATCTTCCAGGCGAGGTTCTTGTTGATCTTGAAGCGCCGGCTCATCCCCTGGGGGTCGTGCGGGTCGGCGCCGACGGAGGTGAGCAGCTCGGAGAAGGCCCCGCGGATCGATCGAACCACGGCCCGGGCATGCACCGGAAAGGCGGGTGTCTCCAGGGGGTCTGGAGCGGGCTTCCCGGAGGTGTCTGAGGCGTCGATCATTGCGAGCGGCAGGGGGTATCCTATCGCCCGAAAGGCGGCGTTACCAGTGCCGCACAATCTTCCCCAGGGAAAATCCTACGACCTCTTGTGCGGGAACTTGCGAGGCGTTATCCTCGCCCCCGCGTATCGAGCGCGGCGGCCGGGCCGAACGAGATATCCCCCATCCCGGGCCGGCCACCTACAGCCCGTTTGTAACGACGCACCGCACCCCCACCGCACCACGCACCTGGAGAGAATGCCGTGAAATCCAAACTGTCTGCCGCCCTGGTCGGCGCCTTCTGCTTCACCGCCGCCGCCCAGGCGGATGTCGAGCCTGTCGGGACGTTCCTCGGCGATGGCTGGGAGAGCTTCGAGCTCATCGACAATCCCAACACCTACCCCTCGATTGCGATGTTCGAGGGGGACGCGACGATGACCAACCCCTTCGCCGGGTTCACCATTCTCGCCTGGAACCTCTACAACTTCCCCAACGACGTCGAGCTGGGCGCCTACAACGGCAACTACTTCGCCGGCGCCCCCGTCGGGCAGGTCCGCCTCGACTTCGACATGCCCATCCGCGCCGTCGGCGCCTACCTCGGCACCGCCGGACCCGGCTTTGCGACCGAAGATCCCTCCCTCTTCGGCACGGCCGAGATCTTCAACGGCGCGACCTCCCTCGGCACCGTCGATCTCGAGGTGCCGATCGGCGACTGGGCGTGGCACGGCTGGCACAGCGAGGATCAGTTCACCTCGATCGTCTTCACGATCGGCGGGTTCCCCCCCGGCGAGGCGATCATGCTCGATGATGTGGTCTACAGCCTGACGACGGTGCCGGAGCCAGCCGCCGCCGGGCTGCTCGGGCTGCTCGGCCTGGGACTGCTTCGCCGTCGGCGCCCGCATAGCGATCGGCCCCGCGCCGACGCCGCCCCGGGCGCGGATGCGCCGACGGTAAAGCCCCGGTTGGGCCACGCCGCGGGCGTTGCCGCCGCCGCCATGATCACCTCCGCCGTCGCGGCGGTCCCGATCTACGCCCCCAACAGCCTCGATCCGAACAATCCCGGCTCGACCGGCTCGGACGTGCTGATTATGTTCGACTCGGCCAACCCGGCCGGCTGGACGGTCGTCGGCTCCATGGGCGTCGACAACGTCGGCTTCGGCGGGCTGGACTTCGACGCCAACGGCAACCTCTGGGCCTACGCCTCCTTCTACAAGTCCACCGGCGGCGCCGCGAGCGGCCTTTACAGCATCGACACCTCAACGGGCCTCGCCACCCCGGTCGGCGAGGCGCCGCGCCGATTCCTCGACGACATGGCGTTCAACCCCGCCAACGGGAAGATGTACGGCCTCAAGACCCAGAACAACGCCACCTACCTCTGGACGATTGACCTCACCAACGGCGAGCTCACGTACGCCGGCGAGGTCGCGGGCCTCCAGGATCGTCACAACGTCAACGGGCTGGCCTTCAGTTCCGAGGGCGACATGTTCCTGCTCGACAACCGCAACAGCGCCCTCTACAGCGGCGCGAGCCTGAATGTTTCGCTGCTGTACGAGCTCCCCGTCGAGCCGGACGGCACCGGCCAGCTCGTCGCCAGCCAGGGGATCACGATTGACTGGTCGCGCGGCGATCTCGGCTACCACGGCGCCGTTGGGCAGGGCGTTGCTCCGGACTACTTCAGCTACCTCAACACCTTCGCGCCCGACGGCTCGCTCTACTCCTGGGGCGACAGCTTCGGCCCGAACGTGGGCGGCCTGCCCCCCGTGCAGCCGGGAGACCTGGCGATCAGCCCCTCTCCCGACTTCATCATCCCCGAGCCCGCCGCCGGCGCGCTGCTGGTGATGGCGGCCCCACTCCTGTTCCGGCGTCGCCGGGCCTGAGCGGCTTCACGATTCCACAACCTCCTCCTCCGCCCTGCGCCCCTCGGAACTCCGGTTCCGGGGGGCGCAGTTCATTCATCAAACAGCCGCGGCACCGCGTGCCGCAGGACAAGAAGGGCCTCCACGCGCGATCTCACGCGAACATCAACAAGGCTGCTCGCCCGATCAATCCGGAACCACATCGCGCAACCAACCACCACCTGCGGCACGGCGGTGCCGCGGCTCGGGGAAATGACCAAGAAAAACGAAGAAGCAGGCCGGCCAAAGCCGTCCTGCTCTTCGTCCTTTCCTCACACATTCGCGAAACAGCTCAGCTCGTGGCCATCCGGCCGCCGACGGCGCCGATGATCGCGCCCAGGATCGGCAGGCCCAGCAGCACAGCGAGCGTCATGACCGTGTTCACGTTCCCCTGGTCGTCGTAGAACATCCCGAGCATGCCCGGCGCCGCGCCCAGCGCCGCCGCGGCAACGCCCAGCAGGCCCAGCAGCACGGCGAAGGCAGCGCCCGCGGCGAGCCCGCCGAAGATCGGCGCCTGCGGGTCGTAAGGCTCGTATGCGACGACCATCCCGCGCGCCCCGGCCGGCATGGCGCCGGTGTCGATGCCCGTGTCCACGTCCGACATGCCCGAGACCGTGCCCATGCCCGTCTCGCCCGGCATGATCTCGTCGAACGTCTCGGCGCCGAAGCTCGTGTCGTCCGGCTCCTGCGTCAGGTCCAGCAGGCCTGAGCCGCTGCCGATGCCCTCGAGGTTCACCTGCTCGCCGCTCGTGTCGCCCAGCGTCGTCTGCGCCATCGGGTCGGCCATCGAGTCGTCAGGGCCGAAGATCGTGATCCCGCTTTCGCTCAGCTGCTCACGCTGCTGAACCGGGGAGACGCCCGCGTCCGACTCCGACAGGGCAAACCCGCCCGCCGTGTCGTCCTTGGCGAAGACGCCCGCGCCGCTGCCGGCGTTGCCGCTGTCGGCCAGGCCGATCGCGCTGCCGCTGGCGCCGGCGGAGTCCGCCAGGCCCAGCGGGCCGCCGGTGTCGGAGAGGTTCACCGAGTCGCCGGGGCGCTCCGAGGCGATCGCCTCGATCTGGCTCCCCTTGTACATGAGGTTCTGCCCGTCACGATACTCGGTCAGGCGACCTTCGCGGACGAGCTCCTTCAGACCGTCCTCGGTGGTGTTGAGCGCGGCTTTGGCTTCGTCCTGGGAATAAAACGCTTTGGCCATGGAAGTTCGGGGGTGGGATGTGGGGAGGCGGGACTGGAGAATCCGATTTGCCCGGCGGGCCGGTCACGCGGCGGCCCCGGGGGTGGGGAGCGGCCATCATAACCAAATCAGCCGCCGTCTGGAAGCCGATCGGTCTGTCGCTCCTTATCGGCGATGTTCCGGATCTCCAGCGGGTCGGGGAAGGTGTTGTAGTTGCCAAGCTGCCGGTCGTGCGTCAGCTCCCGGGCGGCGATGAAGTTCAGCCGCTTCGCCGCCGGGTCGTAGTGGTAGACCATCAGCGACTGCCGGTCCACGTCCATCACGTAAACGCCCCAGATGTTCGAGGCCAGCTGCGCGGGCATCAGATAAAGCCCGCCCCCGCCGGCAATCGGCGGCATCCCTTGGGCATACGCCGCCGGAAGCAGCCCCGGCAGCGGCTCGGCACGATCCGCCTCCCCCCCGCGCAAGAGCAGGGCGGCGGCGATCAGCCCCAGCGCCAGGGCATTGGCCCACAACGCCCCCGCCAGCGAACGACGCGAACGAGCCGGGTACATCAGGGACATTCTAACGGCATGCCGTGGGGGCCGGCAAGGCGTTTGGCACGGAGGGAGAGACGAAGAGACGAAGAGACGGAGAGACGAAGTGAAACAGGAGCCGCGGCACCGCGTGCCGCAGGCCAGAAAGGGGCCTCAGCGTCCCGCAACGCCATCCCAAAGCCGTCACGACCGCCCACGACCGCTCAGGTTACATTTCCCTGCAAGGGGTCGGGACATTGGGGGATCCGGCTCGTCATGGCCAAGAGCAACAAGCAACGTCGCGCCGAGTTGCAGGCCAGGGCCGCCCGAAGGGAGGCCAGGCGCGCCGCCGCCGCTCGGCTCGACGCTCATGAGCACGGCCTCGCGGTGGATCGCGGCGCGTTGGCCCCGGACAACAGCTACGGCGATCCGGAGTTCGTGAAGCGCGGCTATTACGTGGACGTCCGCTTCACGTGCCAGCAGTGCGGCGATACCCAGATCTGGACGGCCCAGCAGCAGAAGTGGTGGTACGAGACGGCCAAGGGCGGTATATGGACCACCGCGCGCCTGTGCAGGCCCTGCCGCCAGCGCGAGCGGGCACGGCGCGTTGAGGCGCGCCGCGTGCACATGGAGGGACTGGCGCGCAAGCGAGCCGAGCGCGAATCCACTCAATTACCACGGACCGCAGGACGACCATGACCGACTCCCCGCTCATGCTGGCCCGGCGCATCGCGACCGAGGGATTGTCGTTCCGCATCCCCCGGGGGCGCGGCCTCTTTCTGCCGCGGGACATCGCCAACGCCTTCTTTGCGTGCGGCCACGACGACCTGCCGAACCAGGATGTGCTGGAGTGGCCGCCCTTCACCCTCTCCGAGGAGGATTACCGATCCTTCTTCGCCTGGTGGAAGGTGTCTCACCCGGACGCGCGCATCGACCGGCTCGGCGTGAGGGGAGCAGACTTCGCCTCCTGGTTCCGCGCCGCCGTTGATCAGCCAGCGGCAGGACGATGAGCATGCGCAGAAACGCATCACGGCCCTGACCTTGTCACGATTCGGCCGCCCGGATGTCGATGAAACCATATGCGAAGGGAACTCCTCGTCGTCCTCGCCGTGGCGCTCGCAGGGCGCGTCGACGCGCGATGCGCCCCCGGTTGCGCCGCCGACGAGTGGAGAGCCATACACGCTCCGCTACGACGGTCTCTTTCTCCCAAAACTCAACCCGCGCGCCGCACCGCTCGATGAAGGCGGTGAGGCAACGTGCGGCGGCCCATTCCTCGCGGCAGGACGCGACGGAGCGCAACCACCCCGAAGCGCCTGGCATGCTTCCCCGCCCGCGCTCCCCTCGTTCCCGTCTTGACGTCTCTCCGTCTCCCTGATCCCGCTCGCTCATCTAAACTCAGGGCCATGACCCCGCGCGTCGAGGTGCTCCAGCATGGCCCGTGGTTCACGGTCGGTCCGGTCCGCCGGGCGGAGTGGGTGCGCGTCACGCTGCCCCTTCCGCACGGCCCGCGCCAGCCGGTTCGCCTGCTGCATCTTTCGGATCTCCACCTGCGTCGCCGGCTGGATCCGGTGATCGAGGAGATCGTCGCGCGCGTGCTGGCGGAGGAATACGACGCGATCCTCGTCACGGGCGATTTCGTTGACGACAAGTTCGACGCCCGCGCCGACCTGCCGCTGGTGGCCGAGCTCATCCCGCGCTTGCGCTCGCGATGGGGCGTCTTCGGCATCGTCGGGAATCACGACGGCGATCTCGTCCGCCCCTGGCTGGCGGGGCTGGGCGTGGTCTGCATCGAGGGGAGGCATGTGCGCGTCGGGGAGGAGGATCCGGTCGACCTCGTCGGCCTGCCGGGCGTGGAGCGCGAGGCGCTTAGCCACTTCTTCGACCGCGACCGCGACCCGGCGGTGCCGACGGTCGCGCTCTCGCATTACCCCGACCTGTCGCGTCGTTGCGGGCGGCTGCGCCCGGATGTGATCCTCGCCGGTCACACGCACGGCGGGCAGATCAGCCTGCCGGGGCGGATCCCGATCCTGACGCACGACACGCTCCCGCGGGCGATGTGCAACGGGGTGCACTGCACGGAGAACGGCTGCCTGATCGTCTCGCGCGGCGTGGGTCACACGGATCTGCCGGTCCGGCTCTTCGCTCCGCCGCAGGTGATCGAGCTGGTGCTGGTGCGCGCGGATGGCTAGGGGGGAGACGGGAGGGAGAGACGGAGAGCTATTCACCCCGCCTCTCCACCCCGTCCCCGACTCGTCTCTTTCGAACCGCTTTTTCCAGGGTGTCCGTGGGGTCGGCATTTTTTGCGCCGTCACTTCTTGAATTTTTCCGGCGACTCGCCACACTCTGGATCACACGGGCCCTGGCAGGAGGCCGGGCCGTCTTCGACGCCATTCCAAAGAAAGCACGGAGGCTTCGCTCATGGCACGCATTCGATTCCACCGGATCCTTCCCGCCGTCTTCGGCGCTGGTCTCTTGTCGCTGGGCGCCGTCGGGTGCGTCAGCCAGGAAGACTACATGGCGTTGAAGATGGATCGCGACAACCTCGCCGAACAGAACGCCGACCTCGCCCGCCAGGCCGAGGGCCACCGGCGCCTCGCCGACAGTCTTCAGGACCAGATCAGCAAGATGGGCCAGGCCGAGATCGCCGGCACCGCCCTCGGCGTGAGTTACGAGGCCCGCATCGCCGCTCTCCAGGCCGAGCGCGACCAGCTGCTCAGCAAGTACGAGGCGATGCTCAAGAATGTCGGCACCGGCCCGCTCCCCGAGCCGCTGACCAACGAGCTCACGCAGTTTGCCGAGGAGAACCCCGATCTGCTCACCTTCGATCAGAAGAACGGGATCGTGAAGTTCAAGAGCGACGTCACCTTCGCCAGCGGCGACGCCGAGCTCACGCCCGGCGCCCGCGACGTGCTGGCGAAGTTCGCCCGCATCCTCAACGGCCCGATCGCCAGCAACTACCGCCTCGAGATCGCCGGGCACACCGACAATGTCCCCGTCAGCAACCCGCTCACCAAGAGCAAGGGGCACAAGGACAACTGGTACCTCTCCAGCCACCGCGCCATCAGCGTCGGGCAGGAGCTGATGAAGGCCGGCATCCGCCAGAATCGCATCGGCGTCACCGGCTACGCCGACCAGCATCCTGCCGCTCCCAACACGAGCGACACCGGTCGCCAGCAGAACCGGCGCGTCGAGGTGCTCATCCTCCCGGCCATCGCCTCGACCGCCGAGCCGACCCAGGCCGCCGCGGTCGAGACCCCCGACGCCGCCGAGCCGGCCGCCCAGCCCCAGCAGTCCTTCTCCAAGTAGACTGCCCACCCAACAAGCAGGCGAGCCACCCCAGGAGGGTGGCTCGCTTCTTTGCTGCGCGTCGCCGGGAACAGAGGCGGCGGCCCAGCCCCAGCAGTCCTTCTTCAAGTAAACGGCCCGCCCAACAAGCATGCGAGCCGCCGACGTGGAGCGTCCTCCTCCACGGTGCAATATCGCCTGTCGCGATGGAAACTTCGCGACCGCCCGGGAGATGTCGCCGCCGCGACGGGGGACCTTGCTCCACCACGGGGAAACTTTTTTCGCCGCGGAACGACTCTCTCCGCCGCGGAACGACTTTCTCCGCCGCGGAAGGACTGTCTCCGCCGCGGAACAACTTTCTCCGCCGTGGAACGACTGTCTCCGCCGCGGAAGAACTTTCTCCGCCGCGGAACGACTTTCTCCGCCGCGGAGAGTCTTCCGGCGCCCCGGATTTTGCACGCCCGCGCCGGTTAAGCCCCTCTCGCACCTGGGCGATAAATGAAGGACCGCAGCGCACCAAAGGACCTTCATGACCGAAAACTTCTACCGCGGCCGCTGCGCCGCGTCGGCGGCGGCGTTCTCCACGGAGCGGCCCTGGGCCGGCTCGGGCGTGCTGCCGGGACTGGGCGTCTTCGCCGGCTGACGGGCGCTCCACTCAGTGTGGAAGGTGCCTTCGCGGTCGAGCCGTTCGTAGGTGTGGGCGCCGAAGTAGTCGCGCTGCGCCTGGATGAGGTTGGCGGGGAGGCGCGCGGTGCGATAGCCGTCGTAGTAGGCGAGCGAGGCCGACATCCCCGGCACCGGCACGCCGTTCTCGACGGCCAGCTTGATCACGCGCCGCCAGGCAGCCTGCCGCTCTCCCATCGCGCGGGTGAAGCGCTCGGCCATCAGCAGGTTGGGGAGGTCCGGCTGGCGATCAAAGGCATCGGTGATGTCGTTCAGGAACGCAGCGCGGATGATGCACCCGGCCCGCCAGATCTTGGCCACCTGGTTGATGCGCAGACCGAAGTCGTGCTCCGCGTCGGCGGCGCGCAGCAGGGCGAAACCCTGGGCGTACGAGCAGATCTTCGAGCAGTAGAGCGCCGAGCGAATGTCATCGACGAGCTGGGCCCGCTCGCCCGCGGCCGGACTGACTTCCGGGCCGTGCAGCACGCGGCTGGCGGCCTGTCGTTCGTCGAACCGGTCGGAGATGCTCCGCGCCTGCACCGCCTCGGCGATCGTGGGAATGCTCACCCCGAGATCCATCGCCGCCTGCACGGTCCAGGCGCCGGTCCCCTTGGCCTTGGCGGCGTCCTTGATGAGGTCGATCAGGTCCTGCCTGTCCCCGTCCGCGGCGCCGTAGCGGAAGATGTCGGCGGTGATCTCGATCAGGAAGCTCTGGAGATCCTGCCCACGGTTCCAGCGATCGAAGATATCGGCGAGCTCCGCGTTGCTGAAGCCGCCGACGCGCCGGAGCAGGTCGTAGCTCTCGGCAATGAGCTGCATGTCGCCATACTCGATGCCGTTGTGCACCATCTTGACGAAGTGCCCGCTCCCGCCGCGGCCGAGGTAGGTGACGCACGGCTCGCCATCCTCGGGCGCCTTGGCGGCGATCGCCTTCAGGATCTCGTCCACCTCCTCGTAGAGCGCCTCGGTTCCGCCGGGCATGAGGCTCGGGCCGCGCAGCGCGCCCTCCTCCCCTCCTGAGACGCCCATGCCGAAGAAGCCCAGGCCCAGTGACTCCATCTCCTTCGCGCGGCGCTCGGTGTCGGTGTAAAGGGAGTTGCCGCCGTCGATGACGAGGTCGTCCTTCTCCAGGAGCGGCTTCAGGTCATCCAGCACGTAATCGACCGGCTTGCCGGCCTTGACCATGATCAGGATGCGGCGGGGGCGCTTCAGGAGGGCGACGAACTCGCGATAGTCGCGCCCCATGCGGATGTTGCGGTCCGGGTTCTCGGCGAGGAAGTCCTCCGCCTTGCTGGTGGTGCGGTTGTAGACGGCGATGGGAAAGCCCCTGCCCTCGATGTTGAGGGCAATGTTCTTTCCCATGACCTCCAGGCCGATCACCCCAAAGGCCTGCGTGGCGTTGTGATCTGTCATCGAGTCCTTCCCGTTGCAGCGGCGATCCCAAAAGCCAACGGTAAAGCCGCCGGCGCCGCCGGACAAGGCAGGCATCTTCCCGCGCGCCAGTCCCAACAAGAGCCCGGCCGCGCCGCCCCAAGGGCGACACGGCCGGGTCATCTCAAGCAATCAGACAGCGTCAGACGGATTTACCGCCCGCCGCCACCGCCGGCGCCGCTGCCGCCGCCGGGACGGTCGTCGCCGCCCATCCCGCCGCCGGAGCGATCCTGCCCCTGGCCGCTGCGATCCTGGTCGCTCTGGTCGCCCATGCGTCCGCCCGCGGTCTGGGCGCCTTGGATGTCGGCCATCTGGTAGGCGACCGGCGCGATCATCTGTGCATGCTGCTGGAGCTTCGGAAGCGCCTGCTGCGCATGCTGCTGAATCTCGCGGCTGGGCGCGTTCTGCGATGCCCAGCTGTATTCGAGGATCGCGTAGGTGTGCCCGGCCACCTGGCCGAAGACCCACGCGCGAGCCAGTTCCTCACCCTGCTTCTCGCGCAGCTCATCAAGCTTGGCGCGATGCACCGGGTTCAGCTCCGGCGTCTCGCTGATCTCGACGCCGACCTGCTGGGCGACCTGCCGCAGCTGCTGGATCGCCTGCTGGTGATCCTGCTCGATCGTCTGCGCGAACTGGAGGATCTGCTGCTGGTTGGGCACCTGGCCCTGACCCGTCTGCTGCCCGGGACGCTGCCCCGGCTGCTGACTGTCCTGACCCATGCCCTGGCCGGGCTGCTGACCATCCTGGCCAGGACGCTGACCGGGCTGCTGCCCCGGCTGCTGGCCATCCTGCCCGGGACGCTGCCCGGGCTGCTGACCCATGCCGGGCTGCTGCCCGCCGCCGAGCTGTTCACGGACGAGACGGGCGGCCTCGATCTCGAACTGGTTGGAGCTGGCGGCGTGCTTCAGCCACTTCTCGGCCATCTGGGTCTGCTGTCCCTGCTGCTGCATGCCCGGCTGGCGCTGCTGCTGGCGATCCTGTTGCTGCTGCTGTTGTCGCTGACCCGGATCCTGGCCCTGCTGGGAGAGGGCGACGGTCGTGGGCAACGCCACGGCGAAAGCGGCCGATGCCAGCATCAGCTTCGTGTTCTTGAGCCTCATGAGACTTCCCTTTCTTCCTAACGAATACGCGGCCGATGAGCTGTCTCGGTCAGGTCCGGGCGCGCAAAGGACGCTGCCGACCCGCCGCGCACACGGCGGGGGTCGTAATGGCTGCAACGCCTGTTCCGTTCCTGTTTCCAGCGCGTGGAATGGGCATGCGGCGCGGCAAACGCCACAGGCCGAGCCCGCCGGAAGGTCATGGCGTCGCGGATTGTCATGCGCGTCGCGGACGCCGGACAATCCGCCGCTTCGTGAAAGGGTGCACAACCTCGGAAGCTAGTACTGAGGCCCGCCGGGATTGATATCGCTGTTCCACAGGAGCATCCCGCCCGCCATGCTGCGCGCCCGGGCGAACCCCTCGCGCCTCAGGCTGTCGACGAACTCCAGCGACCGCCGGCCGCTGCGGCAGTAGACGATGACGTCCTTCTCCTCGTGGCCCGCCAGTTCGTCGTCAAAGTAGTCGGGAAGCTCCTGGAGGGGGATGAGCCTGGCACCCTCGATGTGGGTGATGTCCCACTCGTCCTGTCGTCGGCAGTCGACGAGAAGGAAGTCCTTCCCCGGCTGCTGGCCGGCGTCGAGTCGTGCCTTAACGTCGCGCGGGGTCACCTCGCGCTGCTCGTCGAATCGGTATCCCGGCGGAAGGCCGCGGTCGTCGAGGGGGGGCGTCTGGCTCATCGGCCATTCTACCGTCCGTCAGGCAGGCGGCAGACGCGACCGTCGCCTTCGGGTAGGATCGCGGCGTCGTGACGGGCACAGCAGACAGCACGGCCGCCTCGGCCTCCGAGACCGTCCAGGCGGCGGACCTGCTTCGCGTCCTGCGCGATCGGAAGCAGATCCTTGTCACCTGCCACGCCCACCCCGATCCGGACGCCTTGGGCAGCGCCGTCGGCCTGACCTACCTGCTCGGGCAGGCGCTGCCCGAGGCGAAGATCGAGATGGCGATCAAGGGGGGCCTGGGCGGGGGGATCAACGCCGCCTTCACCCGCCACGCGCGCCTCAGCCTGACCGCCTGGGATGATGAACGCCTGCTCGATCGCGAGCGCCCCGACGCCTATGACGCGGTCGTGCTCTGCGACGTGCAGCCCGCCTTCCCGCACTCGCCCCTGCCGGCGGGCCTTGAGAAGGCCGGCGTCGACTTTCCGACCGCCATCATCGATCACCACCGCGCCAGGGGGCGCAAGCCGACGGCGGACTTCGTGGACATCCGCACTGACGTGGGCGCGACGGCGAGCATCGTCTTCCGCTATTTCCAGGAGTTGGACATCGAAGTGCCGGGCGACATCGCCGCGACGCTGCTCTACGCGGTGGAGAGCGACCTCGCCGGGGCGGCCGGAGAGCCCAGCGACCTTGACAACCAGGCCCTGGCGCACCTGACGCTGGTCGCGGACACGAAGCTGCTCTACCGGATGCGCCACGTCGCGCTGCCGCAGCACTACTTCGTCAGCTACGCCAATGCGATGCTGAACGCGACGCTGTTCGAGAACGTGCTCTTCACGCACCTGGACCGGATCGAGTTTCTCGAGAAGCCGGCGATCATCGCCGACTTCCTGCTGCGGCTGGAGGGAGCGGACTGGGCGGTGGTGACGGCGCTGGTGGGTGAGAAGGAGGACGGCCGACCCGATCGGCTTCTGATCAGCGCACGGACGAATGTCTCCTCCCTGTCCGCGGGAGAAGCGATGCGCCGGACGATGGAAGAACTGGGGGAGGGCGGAGGGCATCGCACGAAGGCGGGGGGCTCGATCCGCCTGGAGAACGGCTCCCCGACCGAGATCGACCGCGTGCGCCTCGACCTGCGCCGCCGCTTCCTCCGGGCGCTAAAGATCCCGGAAGACACGCGCGGGCGAAAGCTGATGACGGTCGACTGCGAGGAGAACGGCTCGGTTCGCCGTTTCTCGATTCCCGGCTCCACACGGGAGTGAGTGCTCCCGCCCGGTCGTCACGCGCGTCCCTGGCTCCACCGGGCTGGACGGCGCGCCCGGCGAGGGATTGCGGAGGCGGCCAATCAGCGTGACGACGAGCGGCAACGGCGGCGCGATCGCGCGCCGCGGGACGTAAACTCCCGTAACGCATTATGTCCAACGCCCCCGCATCGAGTCCGAGCACGTCCCTCCCTCCGCGCTACGACGCCGCCGCCGTCCAGGACGCGGTGGCGAAGGTCTGGGAGGAGGAACGCCTCTTTCACGCCGAGCCGGGTGATGGCGGCGAGCCGTTCTGCATCGTGATTCCCCCGCCGAATGTCACGGGGGCGCTGCACCTCGGCCACGCGCTGAACAACACGATCCAGGACATCCTCGTCCGCCGCGCGCGGATGCAGGGGAAGAACGCCGTCTGGATCCCCGGCACCGACCACGCCGGCATCGCCACGCAGGCGGTGGTGGACAAGCGCCTCCAGGCGGAAGGGCAGCCGGCGCTGAAGGATTACAAGAAGCTCGAGGCGGCGGGCCAGAACGGGCGCGAGCAGTTCATCGCGAAGGTGCAGGCGTGGAAGGATGAGTACGAGCAGCGCATCCTCGGGCAGCTGAAGGCGATGGGGTGCTCGTGCGACTTCGAGCGGACGGCCTTCACGATGGACGAGCCGCGCGCCAGGGCAGTGCGCGAGGCGTTCTTCCGCCTCTTCAAGGACGGCCTGATCTACCGCGGCAAGCGCCTCGTCAACTGGGACCCCGCCACGCAGACCGCGCTGGCCGACGACGAGGTGGAGAACGAGGAGGTGGACGGGCACTTCTACTACCTGCGGTATCCCCTGGAAAGCGACGTAGTGACGAAGCGACAAAGCGACGAAGGGGCAGAGACAGAGGTGCTCTCCGGTTCCGGCCCCTCCGTCGTTTCTGAGTACGTCACCGTCGCCACGACGCGCCCCGAGACGATGCTCGGCGACACCGCGATCGCCATCAACCCAAAGGACCCTCGGGCCGCGAGCCTGCGTGGCAGGTTCGTGCGGTTGCCGATCGTCAACCGGCTGGTGCCGATCATCGAGGATGAGTACGTGGTGATGGCCGACCCGGAGTCGGACGACGCCAAGGCGAAGTACGCCACCGGGTTCCTGAAGGTCACGCCCGCCCACGACCCGAACGACTGGGACATCGGCCAGCGGCACAACCTGCCGGTCATCAACGTCTTCGCGCCGGACGCGACGATCTCCGACCAGCACGGCTGGCCGCGGGAGGATTTCGAGCAGGGGGACGCGCAACAGTTCCTCGGCCTCGACCGCTACGAGGCCCGCCGCGCGATCGTGGCATGGTTTCGCGACAACAACCTGCTGGAGGACACCAAGCCGTACCGCCACAGCGTCGGCCACAGCTACCGCAGCCACGTGCCGATCGAGCCGTACCTTTCCGACCAGTGGTACGTCGCGGTGAAGAAGCCGATCCCGTGGATGGCGGACGAGGGGATGGTGGAGGGCACCGATGTCCCGAAGAACAGCCTGGCGGGCCTGGCGCTGACCGCGCTGGATCTGCGTGGCCAGGGCTTCCAGCCCGTCTCCGAGGAAGGCCGGAACGGGCAGGATGCCCTTGCCACGCAGGGCCAGCCTCGCGGTCGCTCCGGCGAGACATCGGCGGAGGACGGGAGTTTGTCGTTCGTCCCCGACCGGTACGCGAAGACGTTCCGCCAGTGGCACGAGAACCTCCGCGACTGGTGCATCAGCCGCCAGCTCTGGTGGGGGCACCGGATACCGGTGTGGCGGTGGGCTCCGTCGCCGGGCCTTGTCGATCAGCTTCGCCATTGCCGCAGCGTGATGCCATCCACCGTGAGGGTGGGGCCGGGCAGCTTTCTGCTTACCGACAGGGCAAATGCCGTTCTCCAGAAGGGCTTCGAGCGCACCTTCACAGAGACGGCAGCCGACAGCACGGCCCTGGATGCAATCTCCCGCATCTTCTACAAGTACGAGCACTCCAACGCATGGATTGATCGCACCAATTACTGGCTCGTCACCTTTGGCGACCGGCCTGACTGGGAGCGCAGCGATGTCGAGAACCTGACCCAAGACGAAGCCGCCCTTGAAAAGGCCGGTTGGATCCGGGACCCCGACGTCCTCGACACCTGGTTCTCCAGCGCCCTCTGGCCGCTCTCCACGCTCGGGTGGCCGGAGAAGACGCCGGAGCTGGCGGCGTGGAACCCGACGGACGTGCTCTGCACCGCCCGCGAGATCATCACGCTGTGGGTGTCGCGGATGGTGATGTTTAATCGATATCTGCGTGCTCATCCTGATGAGCAGGGCACGAAGGCACGAAGGCACGAAGGCACGAAGGGGCCGGAGTCGGAGGAAGGCGGAGGCGCGCAATCTGACACTTCGTGCCTCCGTGCCTCCGTGCCTTCGTGCCTTCCGTTCAAGACCGTCTTCATCCACGCGATGATCCAGGACGGCGAGGGGCGGAAGATGAGCAAGTCGCTCGGCAACGGCGTGGATCCGCTGGACATCATCGAGTCCCACGGCGCCGACGCGATGCGCTTCACCCTCGCGCAGATGACCACCAACACGCAGGATGTGCGCATGCCCGTCGTGCGCGACGAGGCCACCGGCAAGAACACCAGCCCCAAGTTCGACCTCGGCCGGAACTTCAGCAACAAGCTGTGGAACGCGGGGAGGTTTGTGATTAGCGGCATTGCCGGCGCGGTCGGAGCTGAAGGCACGGAGGGACGGAGGCACGAAGGCACGAAGGGGACGGAGCCGGAAGAGAGCGGAGGCGCGCACTCTGAAACTTCGTGCCTCCGGGCCTCCGTGCCTTCGTCCCTTCCGGTGAACGAACAAGCCTGGTCCGTCGTCGACCGCTGGATCCTCTCGCGCCTGGCCCGCACTGTTCAGGCGGCGAACGAGGCGATCGAGGAGTACCGCTTCGACCGCTACGCCACCGCCTGCTACGACTTCTTCTGGCGCGACTTCTGCGACTGGTACGTCGAGGCCAGCAAGCCCGCGATGAAGGCTGGGGGCGAGGCGGCGATTCAGACCGCTCACGTCCTGGCGACCTGCCTCGATGTCTCGCTGCGTCTCATGCACCCGATGATCCCGTTCGCCACCGAGCGGCTCTGGTGGGCGCTGAACGAAGTCATGCCCGCCACCAACCCCCGCGGCATCCCGGGCCGCATCGACCTCGCCCCCGCCGAGCGCCTCATCCGCGCGGCGTGGCCCAGCTTCGACGAGAAGATGGACACGCTCACCAGCAGCGGCGCCGAGCGCGTCGTGGAGCGTCTCCAGGAGATCACGCAGGCGATCCGCACGATCCGCACGGAGAACAAGGTTGATCCGCGGAAGAGTGTCCCCGTCGTCATTCGACACCAGCCGGGCGTTGGCCATCTTCTTATTGCCAACAAGGCGACGATCGAGCTCTGGGCGAACTGCGATATCACCGCGATGGGCGAGGACGTCGCCGAACCCGAAAACGCCGCGAAGACCACCGCGGCGCAGTGCGAGGTCTTCGTCGCGGGCATGGTCGACCCCGCCGCCGAGGCGCAGCGCCTCGCCCGCGAGCGCGGGGACCTCGAGAAGAAGATCGCGACGCTTCGCGGGCGGCTGGCGAACAAGGGGTACACCGAGAAGGCCCCGGCCCACCTCGTCCAGCAGACGCGCGACGAGCTCGCCAACGCCGAGGCGGAGTTGGCAGCGCTGGGGTAGTCCCGCTACTCCCGCGGCGCCGTATCGGCGGCCTGCGCTGGCACGATCAGCCCGCGCAACACCTCCAACGCCTTGGTGTGCCGGCCGACGGACTGGTAGGCCTCGGCAAGCTGGAGGCGCACGGCGGCTTCGGCGGCTCCCATGCTCGGGTCCGTCTGCCGGGCGCGCTGGATGTCGCGCAGGATCGGCTCGAAATACTCGATGCTCGCCTCCGGCCCGGCTTCGCGCAGAAGGTCGGCCGCCGTCACGACCCCCGCAACCGCGGCGTTCGATGGGTCGCTGGAGAGACGCGCGTATTGCTGCACGGTGTCGAGGTAGCCGCGGAAGAAGGCGGTCTGGAGAGCTCCTTCGCGCGCTTCCTGCGGGACAGCCTGCGGCCGATCCGTCTCCGAGCGTTCCCGGAAGGCCTGCTGCTGGCGCTCCACCTCCTCCAGCAGCCGGCGCAGCTCCGCCTGGCGCAGCTCGGCCAGGGCCATATTCGCCTCCGACTCGATCTGGATCAGCTCCTGCGGCGTGGACAAGCCGCGCTCGGCGAGGAGGCTGGCGCGCTCCGCCTGCTGCTGGAGCGCCGCGTAGCGAAGCTGGAGCTTGTCGATCTCCGTCTGCGCCAGGGCCTCGCGGAGTGCCTCGACGTCCTCCCGCGCCGCCAACTGGCGGGCCTGCTCGATCGTCCGCTCGGCCTGCGCCATGGCCTGCCTCTGCGCATCCTGCGTTCGCCGGATCTCGTCCTGCTGGCGCCTGCGCTCCGCCTGCTCACGCTCGGCCCGGGCGCGATTGGCGAGCTCCTCCGACATCGCCATTCGCTGGGCCACGAGCTGGCTCATCTGATCCAGTTGACCGTGCAGATTCTCGGTCAGCTCCCGCTGTCTTACGAGTTCCCGGGCGACCGGCTCCATCTCCTCTTCTGCCACGCCGGAGAGGCGCGCCTCTTGAAGCCGTTGCTCCAGCGAAACCACGACCGCCCGGGCCCGCTCATACTGATTCTGAAGATCCTGGTGCTCGCGCCGGGCGGCCTCCAGCTCCGCCCGCAGCATCGCCTGTTGCTCGACAAGCGCCTTCGCGCGCTCCTCCTGCGTTGTCGCCTCATCGTCCTGCGCAAAGGCCGGCGAGGCTGCCATCGCAAGGGCGCCGGCGACGGTGACCAGGGCGGCAAGGCGAGCGAATCGGGATGTCGGCGATAGCGTCTTCATGGCAGAGGATCCTGCGTGGGGTCGGTGGGGTGAGTGTTGTCGTAATGGAGTACGGGCAGCCCCCTCGGGCGGGGGGGAAGTCGGGGTGGGCGGAGCCGCGCGGGCGATCCCACCCCCGGCATGTCGCCGCGGCTCGACAGCAGTCCCGGCAGTACCGGGCGTCGCTCGCGGGCGACCGCAGGCGGCGGCGCCGTCACCTCCAGCGGCAGCTCGAGCGTCTTCATCGCTCCGCCCTCGTCGATGACCGGCGGCAGAGGGTCGCGCCGCGCCAGGGGGGGATCGTCCGTTGGCGCCACCATCCACCCCAGCGCCGACGACATCGCCAGCAGCGCCGCGATGCCCGTCATTTGCCAGAAACGCGCCGGCCGCGGCGTCGCGAGGCGGCCAAGGTCGCCCGGGTAGCGCTGCGACCGGTAGGCGCTCCGCAGCGCCGACAGTGAAGGGGAAGATGGATCGTCTTGTCTCATCGCCAATCCTGCCGTTCGACCAGGCGTCGCAGGTTCGCGAGGCCGGCGTGTACGCTCGCCTTCACCGTGCCGGGGGCGCATCCCATCAACTCCGCCGTCTGGTTCACGTCCAGCCCCTCCAGGTATCTGAGCACCACCGCCTCGCGTTGCCGCTCCGGGAGGCGCTCCAGCGCCGCGTGAAGCGCCGCCACCTCGTCGTCACCCGCGCTAGCGGGCGGGGCGGAGAAGGCGTGGGGCGCCGGCGCCCGTTGATCGCGCGCCTGCCGTCTGCGCCACTCGCGGCAGACGTTCACGGCGATGCCGGTGGCCCAGGTCGTGGTGCGGCTGCTCCCGTCGAACCCGGGCAGGCCGGCGAGGATCCGCAGGGCGGCCTCCTGCACGGCATCCTCCGCCAGCGCGTCGCGCCCGAGGAGGGCGCGGCACACGCGCCACAACCGGTCCTGGACGCAGCGCAACACCTCCGCCTGTGCCGCGCGGTCGCGACGGCGGGCTCGCTCGAGGGTCATGCGATCCGGCTCATCGCTCACGTGGGTCGCTCGCGGTGCTGTTGTCGCGCGTCCGTGCGTGGATGAGTGACGCCCGGCGTTGGATGGTTTAGCCGGGGAAAAGATTTTCCCGGTGCGGCTCCGCGGCTCGCGAAGCGGGCGGGGCGCTTGCCCCCAGCGCGTTGGCCCTACCGGGCCTCGATCCGGCCGAAGATAACCCCACGCGGGGCTGGTCGCCGCCGCCGGAGGGGTTCCCGGCGACTTTTTCGCTTCCGAGCGACCCGACGGCCTCTTCCGAACGTCTTATGAACTCCTGACCTACGATCCCCCCCCTATGCTCCAGGCCGCCGGCAAAACCACCTCCGTCCGCAACGACATCCGCAACGTCGCCGTCATCGCACACGTCGATCACGGCAAGACGACGCTGATCGACCAGCTCCTGCGCCAAAGCGGCAACTTCCGCGACACGCAGGTCTCCGGCGAACTCCTCCTCGACACCAACCCGCTCGAGCGCGAGCGCGGCATCACGATCCTCTCCAAGAACGTCGCGATCCGCTACACCGACCCCAAGACCGGCCAGACGACCAAGATCAACGTCATCGACACCCCCGGCCACGCCGACTTCGGCGGCGAGGTCGAGCGCGTCCTCTCCATGGCCGACGGCTGCTTCCTTCTCGTCGATGCCGCCGAGGGGCCGATGCCGCAGACGCGCTTCGTGCTCGGCAAGGCGTTGGCGCTGGGCCTGAAGCCGATCGTCATCATCAACAAGATCGACCGCCCCGACCGCCGGCCCGACGCCGTGCTCAACGAGGTCTTCGATCTCTTCGTCGAGCTCGAGGCCAGGGACGAGCAGCTGGACTTCCCCGTCATCTACGCCTCCGGCCGCGAGGGGCTGGCCTCCACGACGCTCGAGGACCCCGGCACGGACATCAACCCGGTGTTCGAGGCGATTCTCAGCTACGTCCCCCCTCCGGTGGCGGACGTGGAGGGCTCCCTGCGCCTGCGCGTCCAGACGCTGGCCTACAACGAGTACGTCGGGCGCATCGGCGTCGGCCGCATCTACGGCGGGCGCATCAGGTCGGGACAGGCGATCAAGCTCATCGGCCGCGGCGGGGAGCGCAACGGCCGCGTGCTCCAGGTGCAGACGTTCGAGGGCTTCGGCCGCGTGGATGTCCCCGAGGCCGCGGCGGGGGACATCGTCGCCCTGGTCGGCCTCGAGAACGTCGAGATCGGCGACAGCGTCTGCGACGTGGAGAACCCCACGCCGATGCCCGCCGTCGAGATCGAGCCGCCGACGCTCACGATGACCTTCCGCGTCAACAACTCCCCCTTCGCCGGGCGGGAGGGGAAGTACGTCACTTCCCGCAACATCCGCGACCGACTCATGAGGGAGCTGGAGAGCAACGTCGCCCTGAAGGTCGAGGCCAGCGAGGAGAACGACGCGATGCAGGTCTCCGGCCGCGGCCTGCTTCACCTGGGCATCCTCCTGGAGACGATGCGCCGCGAGGGGTACGAGCTCGCCGTCGGCAAGCCGCAGGTGGTGATGCGCCGCAACGAGCAGGGGAAGCTCGAGGAGCCGGTCGAGCTGCTGACGGTCGACGTGCCCGAGGCGTCGATGGGCCCGGTGATGGAGATGGTCGGCCTGCGCCGCGGCACGCTGGAGAAGATGGACCAGCGCGCCGGCGTGACGCACCTGGAGTTCACGATCCCCGCGCGCGGCCTGATCGGCATGAAGACGCGCCTCCTCACCGCGACGCAGGGAGAGGCGAGCATGCACCACACCTTCCACTCCTACCAGCCCGCCAAGGGTGAGATGGCGGGGCGGGCCAACGGCGTGATGATCGCCAACATGGCCGGCACGGTGACGAGCTACGCGCTGGACGACCTCCAGCAGCGCGGCATCCTCTTCGTCAGCCCGCAGGAGCAGGTGTACCCGGGGCAGATCGTGGGCGAGCACTGCCGCGAGAACGACATCGTCGTCAACGTCGTGCGCGCCAAGCAGCTGACCAACTTCCGCACGACGAGCAAGGACGACGCCGTCCTCCTCAAGCCCGCCCTGAAGATGACGCTCGAGCAGGCGCTGGAGTACATCGAGGAGGACGAGCTCGTCGAAGTCACCCCATCCGCGATCCGCCTGAGGAAGGTGCTGCTGGACGAGAACGACCGCAAGCGGGCGGATCGGAAGATGAAGAAGGCGGTGGTGTCCGGGGCGTGATCTCGCTCCGTAGCAGCGGCATCCTGCCGCTGCCCTCAACTCCTATTGTGTTCGTTCGGGTCTTCGGTAGCATCGCCGCACGGTCAATGCCGAGTGATACTCCCCCAGCCGTTCCCCGTCGCATGCTTGGGCCGTGGCGGACCGCCGCGATCGCGTTGGGCGTGGTGCTGCTCGGTTTTTGGCTCCTCTTTTTCGCAAGTTGGCCGGCGCGGCAGGTGGGGCAGTTCACGATCGCTGCGTCGGGTGGCGAGCCGGTGAAGCTCACGTTGTGGCGGGCCAGCCCAATCATTCCGCTGCCGTTCACGACCGCCTCATCGTGGGTGCGGTGCGGCGACCGTAGTTGGAAGCTCCACGGCCGGGGCTTCGGTGGCCATCCGGGCCCGCTCCTGCTTTCGCCCGACGGCACGGAGATCGTGGTGTGCCGCGGGTGGGAGGGCGGCACGTTTCCGGTCGTGGTAATCGATCTTCGGACCGGTGCGACGCGCGACGCGCCACCCCGGTTCGGCGCCCGCGATTACGAAGCGGCAGGCTGGAGCCGTCAGAAGTGGCGGACGGAGCTTGAGCCGCTGACCGATCAACAATTGATGGCGCAGCTTCGCTCAGGTGATCGCGATCGGTTCTTCGCGGCCAGGAACGAACTGGAGCGGCGACCGTTTACCGACGAGCACTGGCGCATGTACGCGGAGGTCGCGCTCGATCCCGACCTGCCGGAGCAGTTGCGTCAAACCCTCCCGCACACGCTCTACCACGACAATGGCGAGCTTCGTTATGAGGATGAACTCTCCTTCATCTTCGCGAGGCTGAATGATCCCGACCGGAAGGTGCGCCTGTTCGCTGCGTGGTCGCTCTGCCAGCTTTCACAATACACACCGGAGCGCGAGTTTGACCTAGTCGCTATCTGGCAGGCGGGGCCGGACGTGATCGACGCGAAGGTAACGCAAGAGCGAGACTGGTGGGCGGCGAACGCGGAGCCGCGGCATCGCAAGTCAATGACCAGCGATGCAACGGAGGGGGGATAGGCGACACAACGGGGCGGTTGGATCATACGCTCGTCGGAATGGGGCTTGCCCCAAAGGCGGTGGGGGTGTAACGCCGCGTGCTCCGCACGCGGAAATCCGAATGGCCGAAACCAGAATGACGAAGCCGGAGCATTCATCATTCGTCATTCGTCATTGATTCGGATCTCTGGTTTCCTCATTCGGATTTTCCCCCGAGATGCCGCTGCGTTGTGGCTACCGCCACCCACACCACGGCAAGCGCCCCGCTGCCCCAGGCGAATGCCACGCTCGCCCCGGCCAGCGCGCCGGCTGCCGGGGAGGCCACCGCCGGCGCCTTGGTGCTCCGCGCGATCACCCGGGAGCGCGCCGCATCCTCCCAGGCGGCCAAGCCGTTCACCCAGGAATCCGCCGCGCGCACCCGGGACGCCAGTCCGTTCACCCGGGAACATGCCGCGGATTCCCGGGCGAGCGGTGCCGGCGCCCGGGTGAACGCCTCGGATTCCCGGGCGAACGCCGCGGATTCCTGGGCGACCACGCCGTTCACCCGGGAATATGCCGCGGATTCCCGGGTGAACGCCGCGGATTCCCGGGTGAACGCTGGCGTTTCCCGGGCGATCAGCGTCCGGATAAGCCGCGATTCTTCGGCGGGAGTCGTCGCGGCGGCCTCGCAAGCGTCGCGACGGGGGTTCTTATCGCACGGGCGGCGGCGGGGGGTCAGCAGCCAGAAGCCGCCGCTCAAGCGGCCGACGATCGTGGACGAAGCCACTGGCATGCCCGACTTCCTTCCCTCCCGCGAGAGAGAACTCCTGGCCTGGGCGCGATCGTTCCTGTCGAAGATCTCGATCGATCCGCCCGCCTTCCTCCTCTCGCAGCAGCAGGTCGACGAGTTGAGCGACTGCGTCGATCGCTTCGCCGAGTGCTACGCCAGGGCCGAGGCGCCCGACACCAACTCCTCCGTCGCCATCGCCGGGAAGCGCGACGCCAAGCGCCGTCTCAAGCAGACCGCACGAGCCATCGCCCGCATCGTGCGCGCGGTGCCGGGCCTTTCGGAGGCGGAGCGTGTCAGCCTCGGCCTGGGCGTTCCCGATGACACGCTCACGCCCGGCAGCGCTCCCGCCGAGCCGCCGGATATTGCCGTCAGATCGCCCAGCCAGGGCATGCTGAGGGTGCGGCTGAGCGTGCCGAGTTCCAATCGCCGCGCCCGGCCGCGCAACGCGGTTGGGGCGATGGTCTTCCTGCACACCGGCGATTCTCCACCCGCCACGCCGAATGACTGGGGCACGCCCGTGCTCACCAGCACACCGGAAGTCACCATCGAGTTGAGCCCTGCCACCCCGCGCGGGGCGAAAATCTGGGTGACCGCCTGCTGGCTCGGCACGCGCCTTCAGCGCAGCCCATATGCCCGAACCGTGAGCCTGAACGTCGCCGGCGGCGCCGTGCCCGTTCCGGGCAGGATGCGCGCAGCGGCATGAAGCGGACGCGCCCGGCGCCCGTCATGATCGCCGCCCGCCGTTGATTTGCGGCCGCCGGTATGGGAAAAACAGGGCCTCATGACTCAGTCCTCGTCCCTCGCCACGCGCACCGGCACCGGCCGGCGCGACTTCCTGAAGAATGCCACGCTCCTGGGCGCCACGTCGCTGATGGGCGGGCTCGCCACGCGGTCGCTCGGGGCCTCCCTTCACATCGGCGGGAGCGACACGATCCGCGTGGCCGTCGTCGGATGCGGCGGGCGCGGGGGCGGGGCCGCGGTGAATGCCCTTTCCTCGCCGAACGGCCCGGTGCAGCTCGTCGCGCTTGCCGACGTCTTCGAGGAGCGCGTCAAGAGCACCTACACCAACCTCGCCGGGCGCTTCTCGGCGCAGATGGACGTGCCGCCGGAGCGGCAGTTCGTCGGGTTCGATGCATACAAGCAGGCGATTGATTGCCTGCGCCCGGGGGATGTGGTGATCCTCGCCACGCCGCCCGCCTTCCGCTGGCCGCATTTCAAGTATGCGATCGACAAGGGGATCAACACCTTCATGGAAAAGCCCGTGACGGTGGACGGCCCGAGCACGCGCCGCATCTTCGAGCTGGCCGGCCTTTCCGAGGAGAAGGGCCTGAAGGTGGGCGTGGGGCTGATGTGCCGCCACTGCAACGTAAGACAGGCGCTGTTCGAGCGCATCCAGGCGGGCGAGCTGGGCGACCTGATCCTGATGCGCGCCCACCGCAGTCACGGGCCCGTGGCCGAGTGCTTCGTGCCCGCCAACCCGGGCGCGCTGCCGGAGACGATGTGGCAGATCCAGAAGTTCCACGGTTTCCTGTGGGCCTCCGGCGGGCTGTTCAGCGACTTCTACATCCACAACGTCGACGAGTGCGTCTGGATGAAGAACGCGATGCCCGTGAAGGCCGAGGGCAACGGCGGGCGGCACTACCGGGGCGCGATGGTGGACCAGAACTTCGACTGCTACGACGTGGAGTACACCTTCGCCGACGGCAGCAAGTTCTTCTTCGAGGGGCGCACGATGGACGGCTGCCACAACCGGTTCGCCAGCTACGCCCACGGGAGCAAGGGCAGCGCGGTCATCTCCACCTCCGCGCACACCAACCCGCGCTGCCGCATCTGGAAAGGGCAGGACATGTCCGCCGAGCCGGTCTGGACCTGCACCGACAAACCGGTGAATCCCTACCAGGCGGAGTGGGACGTGCTGCTCGAAGCCATCCGCAGCGACAAGCCTTTCAACGAGGCGCGCCGCGGCGCGGAAGTGAGCCTGGTGGCGAACATGGGCCGCATGGCGGCACACACGGGGCAGGTCATCACCTACGACCAGGCGCTCAACAGCGAGCAAGAGTTCGCGCCGGACGTGGACAAGCTGACGGTCGATGGCCCCGCGCCCGTCGCCCCCGGCCCCGACGGCACTTACCCGCAGCCCGAGCCAGGCATCAAGCGCGACCGGGAGTATTGATGTTCCACCGGGCTGGTGAGTTCACCCCGGCGGCGATCCGGCCGCGGAAGGTGCTGCTGGCTGGCACGCGGTAATCCGAATGACCGAAGCAGGAATGACGAAGCCGCATTCGTCGTCGGTCATTCGTCATTGATTCGGGTTTCTGGTTTCGTCATTCGGACTTCCCGCGACGCGGGTCACCGGCCGCTCATTCGCCGCAGCGGATCGGCAGTCGAAGAAGGTGGGCGTGTCCATGGTGATGGTCATCAGCCAGTTCGTGGTCGCCAACGGGATGAGCGACGAGGTGCGGGAGGCTTTCCGGAACCGCCCGCATCTCGTGGACGGCGCCCCCGGCTTCCTGCGCATGGAAGTGTTCAACCCACGCGACGAGCCCGAATGCTTCTGGCTCGTCACCTTCTGGACCGACGAGCAGAGCTATCGAACCTGGCACCGCAGTCATGAGTATCATGATTCTCATGCGGGCATTCCCGCCGGCCTGAAGCTCGTCCCCGGAAGGACGGGCATCACGCTCTTCGACCACGTCGCTTCATGACCGATTCCCCAGCCTCCATGGCCCGCCTGATCGAGGAGCAGGCCGATGACCTGGCAGCACGCCTCGTCGAGCGCCAGTTCGCCGGGGATCCATCTCTTCTCGAGCGCTTCGGCGGGCACGGCAAACAGCGCTGCCTGGAGGATGCGGGCTTCCACCTGAGGCACCTCTCCGTCGCACTCGACTGCGGCTGCCCCTCCTTCTTCGCCGAATATGTCGGCTGGGCCCGCTGCCTCCTGCATCAGCGCCACGTGTCCGTGAGCGACCTGGAGGCGAATCTCCGCGGGTTGATGGCGGTCCTGGAGGAGCAGCTTCCGTCCGGGAGCCGTCCCGTGCTCGAGGAGTACGTCGCCGATGCCATCGCGCGGCTGCCGGAGTTTCCTGAGGAGGTTCCCTCCTCCATCGGCGCGGTCGGCGCGTGCCGGGGGTTGTGCGAGCGCTATCTCCAGTTGCTCCTGAAGCTGCGGCGGCAGGAGGCGCGCCAGGTCGTCATGGACGCCCTCGACGCCGGCCGGAGCATCGAGGAGGTGTATCTCGAGGTGCTTCAGCCGGTGCAGTACGAGGTGGGGCGGCTGTGGCAGCACAACCGCATCACCGTCGCCCAGGAGCACTTCTGCACCGCGGCGACGCAGTCGGTCATCGCCGAGCTTTACCCGCGCCTCTTCGCGAGCGAGCGTCGCGGCCGGCGCGCGGTCGTGGCCTCTGTCGGCCCGGATCTCCATGAGCTGGGCGGGCGCATGGTGGCTGATCTGCTGGAGCTGGCCGGTTGGGACACCGTCTTCCTCGGCGCCAACACGCCCGGCGAGGCGATCGCCCGCATGGCGGTCACGCACAAGGCGCATGTGGTGGCGCTCTCGGCGACGATGTGCTACCACGTGCCGCACGTGCGTCGGACGATCGCCGCGATCCGTGCGCTGCCGGAGTGCCGCGACACGCGCATCGTCGTGGGCGGGCGCCCTTTCATGCTCGAGCCGGAGTTGTGGAGGGGGATAGGGGCCGACGGGTCCGCGGCGGACGGCCGGGAGGCGGTCCTTCTCGTCGAGGCACTCACCGCCGGGGGGCCTTCATGACTTCCGACGAGTACGACCAGATCAGCCGCCTCAACAACGAGCTGCTGAACGCCCAGCGCGAGTTGCACCGCAAGAACCGCGAACTGGAAGCGCTCAATCGTGAGAAGAACGAGGCGATCGGCGTCGTCGCACACGACCTGCGCAACCCGATCAACCTCGTGCACATGTGCACGAGCGCGCTGACGCTCGATGCCGGGAAACTCGACGGCGAGCAGGCGGAGCTCGTCGGCATGATCCGTGAAGCCGCCGATTTCATGAAGCGCATGGTCGCCGACGTGCTGGACCTGGCCGCCATCGAGTCGGGCACGCTCCGGCTGGAGCGGGAGCCGCTGGATCTGGGCCCTTACGTGGCGCGCAGCGTCGAGAACAACCGCGTCCTCGCCCGGAACGCCGACGTCCCCGTTCTCTTCGAGCTGCCGGCGGCGCCCGTTCCGGTCGAGCTCGACACCGTCCGTTTCAACCAGGTGCTGAACAACCTCATCGGCAACGCCGTCGCCCACTCGCCGGCAGGATCGCCGGTGGAGGTCGGCATCGACGTCCAGCCGGACGGCGTGCGCCTCACGATCGGCGATCGCGGGCCGGGCATCCCGCCCGAAAAGCTCGACACACTCTTCCGCCCCTTCGTGCGCGGTGATTCGCCCAACCGTCGCGGCACCAGCGTCGGCCTCGGCCTGGCGATCGTGAAGCGCATCGTCGAAGGGCACGGCGGCCGAATCACCGTGGAGAGCGTCCCGGGCCGGGGGACGACCTTCATGGTTCACCTTCCGCCGTTGTCGTCGTCGGTTTGATGGACGGCCGCTGCCTGCCTTGATCCGCTATGCGGCGCTGCGTTCGAAGGGGACGAACCACGCCGGCTGCGGGTGGCGCTCGGGTTTGCGGAGTCGGCGCGCGCGACGAACTTCCGAGAGGTGCCAGCGGTAGAGCCCGTCCGGTTCGGACGGCCCGGTCACCTTCTCAATGACCGCGCTGCCGACGATCACGCCCGTGGGGAGCTCCTCGCAAGCCAGGATCTGCGCCAGCATGTCGAACATCCACGCCAGCTTCGGCGGGGCATCGGCGTCGTCGGGCATCGCCAGATCGCGCGACCAGATGCGCGTGGCGCGCTCGAGATCGCGACGGGCCGGCGTGGAGACGGGCCAGCGACCGGCGGCGTAGATCCAGAAGCGCTCGCCGATGACCCGCGTCGGCCGGCTGCGATACTCGACTGTCTTGACGCCGCGGAGGATCAGCTCCGCCCACGGCTGGCGGATGGAAAGGGCTTTCACCTGCCTTCTATCGGCCGCCAACCCCCTCCTGCGGCAGCGAGGGGAGCCTCGCAGCGGTAGGATGCCCCGCTGTGCCGCCGGCGATTGAAACGGTTCTGGCTCAACTGTCCCGCCGCCTTCCCGGCGTGGAGCTCGTCCTGGAGGGGGACGCCATCCGCGCACTCCCGCGCGAAGGTGATGGGTTCGAGGTCTGGCTCTACCCAGCCCATAACCAGTGGATCGTCGGCTACGACGGCTGGCACGAGCACTTCGCCTCTGTCGAGCAGGCGATGGCGTGCTTCCTCGACGCGTTCTCGGGAGAGCTCCGCCTGCGGGTGAGCCTTCGCGGACGTCACGCACATTCCTGGACCCTCGAAGCGCGGAACGGCGAGACATGGCGTCCGGTCAGCACGACCGGGAGGCTCTTCTTCCCGTTCTGGCGGCGACGACGGATCGAACATCGGCAGAACCGGCCGATATCGGGCCCAAGCGTGATCCCGCCGACCCCATAACGAGGCATGGACTGATACGGATCGTGCCTGAGTGGTCGCCGCGCTGGGAGGGGCCGTCTCCGGCGCTTGTAACAGCGGCGCGTGCAGCTACAAGCGCCGCCCCTGCGTTTTACGAGGGGACCGGCAGCCGGTCCCTTCATGAAGTTCTTCCCGACAAGGGGACCGGCAACCGGTCCCCTCGTGAAGTTCTTCCGGACAAGGGGACCGGCAGCCGGTCCCCTTGTGAAGTTCTTCCCGACAAGGGGACCGGCAGCTGGTCCCCTTGTGAAGTTCTTCCCGACAAAGGGACCGGCAGCTGGTCCCCTTGTGAAGTTCTTCCCGACGAAGGGACCGGTTGCCGGTCCCCGCGTGAAGTTCTTCCGGAGGCTGCGTCGCCGGTGCGGCGGGCCCGGTGGTGGGGGGCGGCCGGTTGCGTTGCGGCGGGCCGGGTCGCCCATTCGGTGGTGGTGGGCTGAGTGGTGAGGTGGGCAGCAGGCCGGCGCGCCGGCGTCGTGTCGCAGCGCGCACGACTCAGGCAAGATCCGCATGACATCAGATCATGCAACGAACCAGCGCGCGACTCGCATGTCGCACGAAGCGCCTGGATCAACGCACCGAAGGTGCATCAAGGGCCAGAGCCCAGGGCAACGTCCTGGGGAAGGGGGCCCGCCGCGATCACCGGAGCCCTGCAAAGGGCGGCGCGAGCTTCCGTTCGAACGCCCCGTTGGGGCTTGGTATTCGCTCGCCGCCGTCACCCGGGGCGTTGCGCCCGGCTCTGGTTCGGGCTGCTCCTTCGGAGCGACGGAGCGCGCGTTCGAGACATGATCCGGATGACTCAGCGAGTTATCGAACCGCCGGGGTTTGGGTCGCGCCCCGGGCTTGCATGGTCAAGTCGCCTCCCGATGCGGCCGACGTTGCTTCTGTTCGTGCCATTGTCGGTTCCGGCGGCAGAGGTGATCTGGGAGTGCCGCCGCCGGTTCCGGGGTTGCGTTCGCCCATAGCGCAACACCTCCTTCAGGGGTCCCTCCACGCCTGCGGGGCCTGACAGCCTCGAGATCCCTGCCAAATACAAGAACCCCAGAAGTGGCGTCAGAGGCGGAAGGCTTTCACGAGCGTTCCGCCTCTTTTCTTTGTGCTGCCGGCGGATAAGCTCAGGCCGATTTCCCTCGACGCCTCATGGATGAGACGACCATGTCCAACCGCCCGCTCATCGGTATTACGCTCGACCACGACCGCGAGCAGACGCGGTACCAGCTTCACTACGACTATGTCCGCGCCATCCTCGCCGCGGGAGGGATGCCGCTGCTGTTGCCGTTCGATGCTTCGGTCGATCCCGTGGCGCAGCTTGGCCTCGTGGACGGCCTGCTCCTGACGGGCGGGAACGACCTGGATCCGTCCGCCTGGGGCGAGGCGCGACATCCCGAGGCGGTGGCGATCGATCCGGAGCGCGAGGCGCACGAGCGCGCGCTGCTGGCCGAAGCCGCACGGCGCGATCTGCCGGTCCTGGCGATCTGCTGCGGAATGCAGGTCCTGAACGCCCAGCGCGGCGGCAGCCTGCACCAGCACCTTCCAGACCTGCCGGGAACGTCGGAGCATCGCCGGGGCGACGAAGGATGGGCACGGCGGCACCCCGTCACGGTCGCGGCAGGAAGCGTGCTTGCGCGCGTCTGCGGGGAGGGGGAGGTGGAAGTGAACACGAGCCACCACCAGGCGGTCGCGCGCTTGGGGCAGGGGCTGATCATCTCCGCCGAGGCGCCGGACGGGACGGTGGAGGCGATCGAGGACCCGGCGCGGGCCTTCTGCATCGGCGTGCAGTGGCACCCCGAACGACTGGCTGCGACGGATGAGCGGCACGCGGCACTGTTCGAGGCGCTGGTGCGGGCCGCAGCGGAGTCCAAAGCAGAGCCGGCCCCGGCGGCCGGGCTTCGGTCCGTGGGTTGATCTGTTCCGGCGGTGGCACGACCGAAGCGAAATCGATCTAATCGCCCGCACGGCGAAGCGCCTCGTGATAGACGGCGGCGTAGGCGTCGACCATCTTCTCCACTGAGAATCGATTGACAGCCTCCTCGCGGGCGGCGGTCGCGAGGCGCCCCGCAAGGGCGGGGTCGTCGAGCACGCGGATCATCTCACCGGCCAGCGCCGCGGCATCGGAGCAGGGCACGACGAGCCCGGTGCGCTCATGCGTCACGACGTTTCGGGTCCCGTCGGCATCGGTCACGACCACCGGTAGCGCGCACGCCATCGCCTCGATCACCGACAGCGGCAGCCCCTCCCACAGCGATGATTGAACGTAGAGATCCGCCTCGTGCAGGAGGGCGGGGATGTCTTCGACGAAGCCGAGGAACTCCAGGTTCTTCAACCCGAGCGATGCCGCCAGCGCACGCAGCGCCGGCTCCTCCGATCCGCTCCCGGCGATCTTCAGCACAGCCTTTGGCAGGGCGGCGGAGACGATCTGCCAGGCGCGCAGCAGCGTTGGAAAGTCCTTCTGCCGGTCGAGCCGGCCGACGGAGACGACGACCGGCCGCTTCGGCGCCCCCGGCCGCGCGGGTCGCGGCGCATAGCGCGAGAGATCGACCGCGTTCTCGATGACCCGGAAGAAATCGTCCGGAAGACCCGTCTTTGCCTGCTGGAAGCGGCGGACATCTTCTGAGACGCAGGTTTCGATCGCGCAGTGCTTCGCCGTCCATCGATCGAGCCAGAACTGCCACGGCCGGAAGCGGCGCTCGACGACCTGCACGGTGTTGACGACCACGACCTCACGCTTCGATGCGTCGTCGAGTCGGGCGAAGGCAAGGCGGGCCGCGATGTTGGCGTGGAAGAGGTGAGCGTGCAGCACGAGCGGCCGGCGCTCCGGGAGGCGCGCGGCGATCCCCTTCGCGCAGGCCAGCGTCCTGCGGCGCGACAGTCGGAGGCCCTCGACCGGGATCCCCTCGGAGGCAAGCTCCCGGCCGATCGCCGCACGCTCGTCCTCGAGGCACAGGACGCGCGTGTCGAACCCGCGCTCCGGCAGTCGGCGCGCCAGTTCCGCTGCGATCCGCTCCGCGCCCGCGGGCTGGAGCACGGGCAGGATGTGGCAGACCAGCGGTCCTGGGTCATTCGATCGAGTCACGGGAAGAGGCACTCCTTCATGACGCCGCGGGCGCGGGATCGGGGCAACCGCGCCGGGAACAGGTGGTGACACTCTCCTGATCTCAACTTGCCAGGGGGAGCGGCGTGCTGGCGGAAGCAACGCCGGCCTCGGCCTCCAGCTCCTCCTTCGGCCGGCTCTTCCAGCGGCGGTGGAGCCAGAGGTACTGTCCCGGCTCGCCCCGCACGCTCTGCTCAATCGCCTTGGTGTATCGGGCGGTGATGTAACGCAGCGGATCGCGCTGGTTTTCCCAGTCCCTTGGCCAGATGATGTCCTGCACGTCGAGCTGGAAGCGGAAGTCGTACCCCAGGCGCCTCGCGAAGCCGACGATCACCGGCACCTCGTAGCGCATCGCGAGCAGCCCGATGCTCTTGTACGTGCTGGCGGGACGGCCGAAGAAATCGACGAACATCCCCTTCGGCCCGGCATCCTGGTCCGCGATGAAGCCGATGGCGCCGTGCTTGTCGAGCACGGCCGGCGCCTCACGCATGGCGCCCTTCTTGTCGATGATGCGCTGCCCCTTCTTCTCGCGCACGCCCAGCACGAAGGCATTGATGTACTTGTTGTCGAGCGGCCGGGCGACGCTGGTCGTCTCAAATCCCATCACCGCCAGCATGTATCCCAGCACCTCCCAGTTGCCGTAGTGGCCGGTGACGAGCACGGCGCCCTGCTCCCGCTCCACGAGCAGGCGCAGGGCGTCGCCGAGGTCACCGAGCACGAAGTGCTGCGCCAGTCGCTCGAGCTTCACGTAGCGGGGCGTGAGCATCACCTCCACGCCCAGCATCGGCAGGAGGCGGAAGCTGTCGCGCGTGAGCTTCCGCAACTCGCTCTCCCGCTTCTCGGGAAAGCAGGCGCGCAGGTTCGCCATGCTCCGCTCGCGGTGGCGCTTGTCGCGGTGATACATCAGGGCGCCCACCGCCGCCGCCATGCGCATGGCGGCTGTGAGGGGGAAGCAGTGGAGCGTCGTCGAAAGGGTGCGCAGAAGCAGGTAGAGCGTGTAGTCGACGACCTTGCTCGGCTTCTTCTTTTTCTTGCGCTTGCCCACGCGGGGAGGATATCCGCCGGCGGGGCGCGAGGCGATTTCACGGCCGGTTCGTGCCGTTCCACCCTCACTCAACCGCCGATCTGCGACATCTGGATGTTGCCGTGGCGCGAGTGCACCTCCGGCTTCAGCGCGACGCACCGCACCATCGCCGCCGCAAGGTCGTCATCCGACCCTCCCCCGCGCAGCAGGGGCTTGAAATCCACCTCGCCCCCTTCGAAGAGGCAACTCCGCAGCACGCCCGTCGCCGTCAGGCGCAGGCGGTTGCACGTGGAGCAGAACGGCTGGCTCATCGCGCTGATGAAGCCGATCCGACCGACGGCGTCGCTCCGGTCCAGCCGCCAGGGCACGGCGGGCCCGACGCCGGGCTCGCTCTGCCGATTCACCGGCACGAGCGGCCCCAGCTCCCGCTCGATCCGCCGGCGCACCTCCGACTCCGGGACGAAGACATCGCGCCCCCGGTCGTTCGAACCACATCCGCCGGCCGGCCCGATCTCGTCGGCCGAGACGCGGTAGCGCGTCCGCCCCTGGACATCCGTCTCGGCGGTGAAGGGCAGGGCCTGCTGGTAGACGGTGCTGTCTCCCATCGGCATGTACTCGATGAACCGCACCGTTACGGGCCAGCGCAAGGTCAGGCGGGCAAAATCCGCCAGCTCGTCGTCGTTGGTCCCGCGGACGACGACGCAGTTGATCTTCACGGCGCTGAAGCCGGCGGTCATGGCGTGCTCGATCCCAGCGAGCACTTGCTCCAGCCGGCCGGTGCGGGTGATCGCCCGGAACCGCGCCGCGTCGAGCGAGTCGAGGCTGATGGTCACCCTGTCCAGGCCGGCCTGCTTCAGCGGGTGGGCGAGGTCGGTCAGGGCAAACCCGTTGGTCGTCAGCGAGAGGTCGCGTACACGGGCGATGCGGCGGAGCCGGGCAACGAGGTCGGTCAGCCCGCTGCGGACGGTCGGCTCCCCGCCGGTGAGCTTGATGTGACTGATGCCGTGGGCAGCGCCGGCGACCCGGACGACGCGCTCGATCTCCTCGAAGCGGAGCAATTCCTCCTTCGCCAGCCACCGCACGCCCTCGGCGGGCATGCAGTAGACGCAGCGGAAGTTGCACCGGTCGGTCACGCTGATCCGGAGCATCCGGACGGCGCCGATGGAGCGCGGCCCGACCGCCTGGGCGGGAGCCACGGGGGCGGGAGAGAGGGGTGTGATTACCGGTAGCCGCATGCGATCGGCCGAGGTGCAAGCCGGGACTGCGACGATGTTAACGGCCGAAGCCCAAAGCGTCGCCGGATCATGCGGATTTGCCTTCTTGTCGCAGGCGGGCCTCGGCTCTTAACCTAGCTGGTCACGAAGTTTGCGTTGGTGCGGTCTTATTGGTTCACCAGCGACTCCGGGGCGATTCGCGCATGCCATTCATGTCATCGATGTGCATGGATGCAACCAGACGGCCTGCGGCGCGTTGTTCGAGGCCGACTCCGGCGACAGACTTCCACCTGATTCCAGAACCACAACGACGGAAGGAGCTTTCATGCAACTGATTCCACGCGGCCTCCGAATGCGACCGATGCTCGCAACGGGTATGGCCTTCGCCCTTTGTACGGCGCTGGCGGTGCGACCCTCGGCCGCGGACGTGGCTGAGTGGATCCCGTCCGACGCCCTGGTCGTCTTCAAGGTCAATAACCTCCAGCAGGTCAATAGCGAGGCGGGCGCGCTGCTGCGCGAGTTCGGCGTCGCGGAGCAGAATCCCGATGCCGCCGACCCGCTTTCTGCGTTCCAGCGCGAATCCGGCATCCGCGAGGGGGTCAACCTCGAGGGTGACCTGGGCATCTACCTCGCCAACGGCGACCTGGAGGGGGACATCCCTCCGATGGTCATCCTCATCCCCGTGAGCGACTACCAGGCCTTCCTGAACAACTTCAGGAACCGCCAGGACGAAGGTGACGGGATCACCCGCGTCGTCATGGGCAACCAGGAGGATGTGCCCGAGGGAGATATGGGCGACGACGGCGACGCCGGCTACATCATGGAGATGGGGGAGTACGCCGCCCTCACGCCCATGAAGGAACTGCTCAAGGGCCGTCCCGGTCAGGCGATCGAGTTCAACGGCGTGACGGCGCAGCACCTGGAGGAGCGCGACGTCATCTTCTACGCCAACTTCCAGCAACTGGGGCCGATGCTCCTCCAGAAGATGCAGGAAGAGGGCGCCCGCGAGCAGGCGAAGCAGGAGATGCTGCAGGAACTGGAGCAGGAAGAGCAGTTCGCCCGCTTCCGCCCCGTCGCGGAGACGGCGATCGACCAGTTCTTCAATATCGCCGAGCGATTCCTCAACGACACCGCCGCCACCACGCTGACGATGGACCTGGGTGACCAGGGGATCGCCTTCGGCGCCGCGGCACAATTCAAGCCTGACAGCGGCTTCGCAGGACTGTTCGAGGGAATCCAGACTTCCGACGACTCGCTCCTGACGGGTCTGCCCGAGGCCGCTTACATCGTTTTCGGCGGCAGCGCCAGCAACCGGGAAGTCAGCCAGCGCGTCTTTGACGAGTTCGTCGGCCCGATCATCGCGCAGCTGCGCGAGGTCGAGGGGACTGAGAAGCTCGCCGAGTACGTTGACGCGGTGAAGACGCAGATGTCGGCGGTCGGCGACACGCGCTTTGGCGTGTTTGCCCCGTCCGGTCCCCTGGGCGGAAGCGCGCTGCTCCAGCAGGTGACGATCCAGGGAGGCGACGTCGATCAGCTCATGCAGTCCCAGCGCCGCGTCGCCGAGCTTCAGCCGGAGATCATGGCTGAGCTGTTGGGCGGCGAGATGGAGGAGATGGGCATGGGCATGAACATGGCCATTCAGTACGAGGAGAACGCCAAGCAGGTGGCTGGCATCGAGTTCGACAAGCTGAGCACGCGGATCGACGAGGATCAGCAGCAGCAGGGCGGCATGGGCGCCATGCCGATGCGCATGATGTTCGGCCCCGAAGGCCCGGTCACCTACCTCGGAGAGGTCGACGGCAAGCTCCTGATGGTGAGCGGCCTGAGCGATCAGCAGATCGAGCAGGTCGTCGAGTCCGCCCGCGGCGGAGCTGATCCCCTGGCGCAGGACCAGGGCGTGCAGATGGTGCTCGACCAGCTGATGGACGACCGCGCTGCCGTCTTCTTCTTCCGCCCGGACGAGCTGGTGCGCAGCGGCGTCGGCTACGCCCGGCAGATGGGGATGAACATGCCGATCCAGATGCAGGAGAACCTCCCGCCGGCCGGCTTCGCCTTCGGCCCGGCGGAGAACGCGCTGCTGTGCGAGGCGTTCTTCCCGAAGGACCTGATCAGCGCGTTGATCGTCGCGACGATCCAGGCCCAGCAGCAGATGGGCGGGATGGACGACGGGCTGTGATGCGAGCGCAGTCTGCCTGAACGAAAAGGGCGGCGAACTTCGGTTCGCCGCCCTTTCTCGTGGTGAGCGATGGGGTGGTTGTTCTGTCTCCGATGCGCGGCATCTGCGGTCCGGGGGGCCACGTTCTGGGTCCGTTTGAGGGCAATATGGACCGGTTTCGGAGCAATACGGGTCCTTTTCGAGGCAATATGGATCCTTTTTAGAGCGATACGGGTCCTTTTCGAGGCAAAACGGGTCCCTTTTGAGGCAAAACGGGTCCGTTTTGGGGCAAAACGGGTCCTTTTTGGGGCAAAAAGAACTCAGAACGTCATGAAAAGGACCCAGAACGTCACGAAAAGGACCCAGAACGTCACGAAAAGAACTCAGAACGTGACGAAAAGGACCCGGAACGTCACGAAAAGGACCCAGGGCGGCTCGAAAAGAGCTCGCTTTGCCCCGCCAGGCACCCTCAACACCTCGCAGCGAACCCCCGTCGACCCGATCCGGATCAGGAACGCGCCCGAACGAGACCAACTCAGGGTCCCTTCTTCCCCGTCCACGATTGGGTGACTTCATCGCCACGCGACGCGAGCCGACTTTGCATCGCCTCGCAACGCGGTGACCCCCGCCCTCACCCACCAGTTACCTCACGCCAGCAGGAGCCGCGTGGCCTGCGAGATGTCCGGCTCGCGCATCAGCGATTCGCCGACGAGCATCGCCCGAACCCCCGCGTCCGCCAGCTTCGCCACGTCGTCGCGCGTCGCGATCCCGCTTTCGCTCACCAGGACGCTCTTGTCCTCCACCAGCTCCGCCAGGCGCAGCGTCGTCTTCAGGTCGGTGCGGAACGTGTCGAGGTCGCGATTGTTGATGCCGATCAGGCTGTAGCGCTTCAGCGGAAAGCCGATCACCTGGTCGCGCACCCGCATGAGCGAGTCCATGTGGTGCACTTCGATCAGGCACGTCATGTTCAGCTCGGTCGCCAGGATCTGGAGGTCGATCAGCTCGTTCGTGCGCAGTGCCTCGGCGATCAGCAGCACCGCGTCGGCGCCGGCGGCACGCGACTCCCACACCTGGTACGGATCGATGATGAAGTCCTTCCGCAGCACCGGAAGCGGCACCGCGTCGCGCACGAGCTTCAGGAAGTCCAGGTGCCCGCCGAAGTAGGTCTCGTCCGTCAGCACCGACAGGGCGTCCGCCCCGCCCGCCTCGTAGGCCTTCGCGATCGCGACCGGGTCGAAATCCTCCCGGATCACGCCCGCCGAGGGGCTCTGACGCTTGATCTCGGCGATCAGGTTCAGCGGCTTGCCCGCCTGGCGCGTCACCGCCTGGAAGAAATTCCGCGGGCGATCCATCTCCTCCACGCGTCCGCGCAGCACGGCCTCCGGCGTCTCCCGCCGCCGACGCTCAACTTCGAGGCGCTTGGTATCGAGAATCTTCTGGAGGTTTGCGGCCATCGTGCGTCCACGCTCAAGGCACCGGGGCGGCACGCCTCCGCCTCGCCGCCCGACGAACACCGAACGACGGCCGCTATAGTCGCGGCGAACGATGCTAGAGGCGGCGCCCACCTTGTCAACGCTCACCGCGACGGCCGCCCAGGCCATCGCGGCAATGTCCGTGCCGCTCCTCGCGCTGATCCAGGAAGCCACGCCGCCGACCACGCAGGAGGCGGTGCGACTGACCTGGCCACAGGCCTTCGGCAGCCTTGGCTGCACCGGGTTCGTCGCGATCGTCGCTGTCGTCATCGCATGGGCGCTGGGGGCGTTTCGTCACCCGGTCGCCGGGCCGCCGCGCATCCGGCCGGCCGAGCCCGTCTGGCCGATGGCCGTCGGCATCGCCGCAGCGTTCGTTGGAATGATCATCGCCGGGGGGATGGCGGCGCTGGTGCTGAACGTGACGAGCCCGGCGGCCGTCTCGGGCGCGACCACGCCCCCGGGCGCGCTGGAGGCGGGGGGGCCGCAGTTCGATCCGGTGCAGATGATGCAGGTGTCAGCCATCTCGTGGGTCGGCGCGGTGGGCGCGGCGCTGCTCTCACTGGCGGTGGCGCGGGCGGCCGGCCTCGGTGGAAGGCTCGGCCTCTCCCTGCGCCAGTTGCCGCGCGGCCTGCTGACCGGCGTCGCGGCGCTGCTCGTGGTTATCCCCTGCATGTTCACGGCGGCGGCGGCGTTTCAGATCGTCCGCAAGGCGATGGGCTTTCCGCCGGATGCGATGCACGAGATCCTGCGGGCCCTGCGCGAGAACCCGGAGCCGCGCGTCATCGCGTGGAGCCTGATCTCCGCAGTGGTGATCGCCCCGGTAGCGGAGGAGATCCTGTTTCGTGGTTTCATCCAGACAAGTCTCGTGCATGGCCTGGCATGGCTGTTCGGCGGCGAGAGGCGATCCGAAGCGCCCCCGGCGGGTTTCGAGGTGGTAGGGCACCCGCTGCCTCCGCCGGAAGCCGCCCCCGCGGCGGGAGAGCCGAGAGACTTCGCGCAGGAAGTGATCGCTCAGGATCTCGCCCACGGCAGTCGCCGTCCGGCGCCGGCTTCTGAACCGCATCACCCCTCGGCGAAGTGGCGCTGGGCGGGCATCGTGCTGACCAGCGCTGGCTTTGCGCTGCTGCACGAGGCGTGGTCGATTCCGCTGATCTTCCTGCTGTCGCTGGCGTTCGGCTACCTGTATGAGCGCACGGGCAACCTTTGGGTGACGATGGTGGTGCACTTCGGCTTCAACGCGGCGAATATCCTGCTGATGGTGCCGCTGATCCTCCAGAACGCCTGAGACATCCTCTAAAATCCCGCTCCCATGACCTCCCGCGCAGACGTGTCTCCCGACGAGCAACTGGCCATCCTCTCGCGCCGGTGCGAACGCATCCTCACCGAGGAGGATCTGCGCGCGAAGCTGAAGCGCTCCGCCGAAACGGGTCGGCCGCTGCGCGTGAAGCTGGGACTGGACCCGACCGCCCCGGACGTCACGCTGGGTCACTGCGTGCCGCTGAAGGTGATCCGGCAGTTCCAGGACTGGGGACATAAGGCGGTGCTGATCATCGGCGACTACACCGCCCGCGTCGGCGACCCCAGCGGCGTGAACGCGACGCGCCCGATGCTCTCGCCGGAGCAGATCGAGGCGAACGCGGCGACGTACATCGAGCAGGTCGGGCGGGTTCTTCTGACGGATCCCGAGCATCTGGAGATCCGCCGCAACGGCGAGTGGCTCGGGAAGCTGAGTTTTGCAGACGTGCTCCGGCTGACGAGCAGGAAGACCGTCGCCCAGATCCTCGAACGCGACGACTTCCGCAAGCGATACGACGAGGGGCGCGAGATTCATCTGCACGAGCTGCTCTACCCGCTGCTCCAGGGGTTCGACAGCACAGCGATCGAGGCGGACATCGAGCTCGGGGGGAGCGACCAGCTCTTCAACAACCTCGTCGGGCGCGAGTTCCAGCAGGCGGAGGGGCAGAGCCCACCCAACGGGCAGGTGGTCATCGTCACGCCCCTGCTGGTGGGAACCGACGGCAAGGTGAAGATGAGCAAGAGCAAGGGGAACTACGTCGCCGTGACCGACCCTGCCGGCGGGGACGGCGGGATGTTCGGCAAGGTGATGAGCCTGCCGGACGACGTGATGCCGATGTACTACCGCCTGCTGACGGAGATTCCCGAGCCCGAGTACGAAGCGCTCATCAAGCGCAGCCCGCGCGACGCGAAGGTACGGCTTGCGAAGGAGATCATTGCGCAGTTTCACCCCCACGCCGCCGCGGAAGCCGCGGAACGGGACTTCATGGCTGCCACCCACGGCGGAGTGCCAAGCGAGATCGACGAGCTGCCGGTCGGCCCGGGGCCGCACGGCCTCGTCCAGCTTCTCTGCAAGGCTGGCTTCACCACGAGCACGAGCGAGGCGATCCGCAGCATCCGGCAGGGGGGCGTGAAGCTCGATGGCGAGAAGATTGAAGACCCGAAGGCGGAAGTGCGGGTGGAGGGGCCGAAGGTGCTCCAACTCGGAAAGCGAAAGTTCGTCCGGCTGGTTTGAGCTTGCGGGGGGCTCTTGGGTGGAATGGAGGTTCCATGTCCGCCTGGTCAGACAACGACGCCCTCTGGCACGCCTACCTCCGCTTCAACGAGCTGGAGTCGCGCCGCGACGCAGCGGCGGGGGAGGTCGCACAGTTGGTGCCGCTGCTCGGCGTGCCGCCGGGGGGTTCGGTGCTTGATCTGTGCTGCGGCGTCGGGCGTCACTCGATCGAGCTGGCAAGACAGGGCTTCGGCGTCACGGGCGTCGACCGGTTCGCGCCGTATCTCGATCGCGCGCGGGCCGAAGCCGTCGCCGCCGGCGTTGGGGATCGGGTTGAATGGGTATCGGAGGACATGCGCACGTTCCGGCGCGACGGCGCGTTCGACGCGGCGGTTAGCCTCTTCACCAGCTTCGGCTACTTTCACGATGACGAGCAGGAGCGCGCGGTGCTGCGCAACCTGTACGACTCACTGAAGCCGCAAGGCCGGCTCCTGATCGACGTGGCCGGTAAGGAGATCATCGCCCGCGATTTTCGCCAGAGCATGGTGCAGCGGCGGCAGCTTGCGGAGGGAGAGGCGATGCTGGTGGACGAGCCGCGCGTCGGGAACGACTGGCACCACATCGCCAGCAGGTGGACATTCTTCTGGCCCGACGGCTCGCGGCAGGAGTTCGACGTCAAGTGCCGCTGCTACTCCGCCGTCGAACTCAAGGCGCTGGTGACAGAAGCCGGATTCGACGAGGTGCGGGCTTTCGGCGCCCTGGACGGAGCGCCATACGACCAGAAGGCCCGCCGGCTGGTCGTGGTGGCCACGCGCCGATGAGCGGCGGCGGCGGGGGGCTGGCGCACGGGTTGCACGTGCCGGAGCATGACGCAGCTCATCGGCTGGGCGGCATCGGGCATTCTCGTGGCGACCATCGGCTGGCAGGTGGCCAAGCAGTGGCGCGAGGACACGAGCCGCGGGGTAAGCATCTGGTTGTTCGTGGGCCAGATAACCGCGAACGCGCTGTTCCTGACCTACGCGGCACTGACGGGGGACATGGTCTTCATGGTCGCCAACGCGCTGCTGCTGGTGACGAGCCTGCTGGGGCTCGGGCTCAAGTTCCACCACAACAGGGCCCGGGCCCGAGCCGGCTGACGCCGGAAACGTCGCCCGATCGGGCGTGTGGCTTGGGATTTGCGACGGGTTAGGCCGTTCCAACCCAAAGGAGAACTGCACATGGCACGTGAAGACCAGGTTTCAGGCAAGATCAAGCAGGCCCGCGGGAAAGCCAAGGAAGTCCTCGGCGCAGCCCGTGGCGACACAAGCCAGGAGATGAAGGGGAAGGTCGAGAAGAACATCGGCAAGGCCCAGGAGGCCATTGGCAGGAAGACCAGCCAGGCCGACGCCAGGCGCGACACCAAGCGCCGCTAGCGGGTCCCGGCACTCCCGGTACGACACCCCGGCCCCGCCACCCGCGCGGGCCGGGGCTTGTCTATCCCGGGCGACGTAGGATTGCCGTCATGTCCGATCCCGAGGGTCATCCCGACGAAATTCCGACTCCCGAAGCTGCCCCCGCGTCGCGCCGGCGGCGGGAGACGATGCCGGTGGTGGCGATCGTCGGGCGACCGAACGTGGGGAAGTCTTCCCTCCTGAATGCCCTCGTCCGCCGCAAGATCGCCATCGTGCAGGACATGCCGGGGGTGACGCGCGACCGCGTGAGCACGCCGCTGGAGATCAACGGTCGCTGGGTGGAGCTGATCGACACCGGCGGCTACGGCTTCGAGGATGAGCAGGGGCTGACCGAGCACATCCGCGAGCAGATCGAGATGGCGATGCGGCGGGCGGACCTGGTCGTCTTCATCCTCGACGCACACGCCGGGATCCTGCCAGGGGACGAACTGATCGCCGACCTGCTGCGCCGGCTGGACCGGAAGGTGCTGGTCGTCGCGAACAAGGCGGACGCCCCGCGATACGACCTGGCTCTGGCCGATCTCTCGCGGCTCGGCTTCGACACGCCCTTTCCAGTGTCGGCCACGACCGGGCGGAACATGGAGGAGCTCCTCCGGCAGATCGGGCGGCACGTCGATCTGCGGCACGCCCCAAAACACCCGCCGGAGCCGGATCTGCACGTGGCGATCGTCGGCAAGCGGAATGCGGGCAAGAGCACGCTCGTGAACGCGATCGCCCGGATCTTCGAGGGGGACGAGGATCGGGTAATCGTGTCGGAAGTGCCCGGAACGACGCGGGACTCGGTGGACGTGGTCTTCGAGAAGGACGGCCGGACGATGGTCGTCATCGACACCGCCGGCGTTCGAAAGAAGCGGCACATCGTCAACGACGACCTCGAGTTCTTCGGCCATCACAGGGCGCAGCGGTCGGTGCGGCGGGCGGACGTGGTGCTGCTGCTGATAGACGCGACACTGAAGGTGAGCGAGCCGGACAAGAAGCTGGCGAGCTACATCTCGGAGCAGCAGAAGCCAGTGATCATCGTGGTGAACAAGTGGGACCTGGCCCGCAAGTCGTTGCGGGAACAGCAGAAACAGCAGAAGCACAGCATCGACGACCGGGACCTGATGGAGCAGTACCGCGAGTACCTCGACGCGGAGCTGCGCGGGCTGAGCTTTGCCCCGGTGGCCTTCATCACAGCCAAGGAAGGGCGAAACGTGTCGGCATTGCTCGACTTGTGCCGGCACCTTCACAAGACGGCATCTGAGCGGGTTACGACGGGCCAGCTCAACGCGGCCCTCGAGAAGGCGATGGCAGAGCGGACGCCCGGGGGTGGCGGGGGGCGCCGGCGGCCGAAGGTCTTCTACGCGACGCAGGTCGAGGTGAACCCGCCTCACCTGGTGCTCTTCGTGAATGACCCGGCGATGTTCGACGAGAGCTACAGGCGGTTCCTGCTGAACCGCTTCCGCGACCTGCTTCCATTCGAGGAGGTGCCGATCCGCCTGACGCTGCGTGCACGCGAGCGGTCGGAGGAGCCCGGCGGAGCGGCAACGGCATCTACACGGCCCAGGCGGCGGGCACCGGCGGGAAAGGCGCGACCACGCACGGCGGCGAAAAAGACCGTACGCCGCCCGAACCAGGGGCGGTAGTCGCCGTACTACTGAGCCGCTCCTGAATCCGCGACCGCGCATTCGGCGGGGAAGGGTGACATGGGATTCTTCGAGGCCGCTTGACGGCCGCAGAGGGGTGCCTAGGATGCCCGGCTCGCGACGGAGGTCTGACAGGTTCCGAACAGAAAGTTGGAACCTAACGAACCCCGGGCGACGCGAGGCGTAAAAATGATCCGCGGCAGTTGACGAGATCAACGACGCGGCTAAGATCGCCTCCCGCAAATGACGGCCGCCATCCGGCGGAAACCGGCAGGAGCGGAAGCAAAACGAGCTCTTTGACAAGTGAATAGTCGGATCGCCGCGAGGATGTGATCCGACCTGGCAGGTGACTTGTCGCCTGTGAGGTTGGAATCAAGATCCAAGTCGTCCGGGGTGAGTTTCCCCGGGCGCTGTATGGGTTCATACATCCTTGTGGTGCACGCAAGTGATCCAACGTGATCACCCGACGGGCTTATGCCCGTGCGGGTGTGCCAGAGAGTGTATGAGCCTTGCAAACCCACCGGTTCTGACCGTTCCGGTGGAACACCCGTTCCGGTTGTCTTTCCGGATCGGGTGAGGACAAACTCATTTGACCTCCTGAGATCAAGCCTGTCGCCGGGTTTACCCGTCGGTGGGTCTCATGAAAATCAATTGAAGAGTTTGATCCTGGCTCAGCCTGAACGCTGGCGGCGTGGCTAAGACATGCAAGTCGAACGACACAGTGGCGAACGGGTGAGTAATGCATCGCTAATCTGCCCTGAGCTCGGGGATAGCGGGGGGAAACCCCCGGTAATACCCGATAGTCCTCAAGCACCGCATGGTGTTTGATGCAAAGCTTTATGCGGCCCGGGATGAGGCGATGTGGTATCAGCTAGTTGGTAGGGTAAAGGCCTACCAAGGCTTCGACGCCTAGCCGGACTGAGAGGTCGGCCGGCCACATCGGGACTGAGACACTGCCCGGACTCCTACGGGAGGCTGCAGTAACGAATCTTCCGCAATGCACGAAAGTGTGACGGAGCGACGCCGCGTGCAGGACGAAGCCCTTCGGGGTGTAAACTGCTGAAAGGATCAAGTAAGACCTGAACTGGTCCCTATAAGGAGCGACTAACTCTGTGCCAGCAGTCGCGGTAATACAGAGGCTCCAAGCGTTAGGCGGAATCACTGGGCTTAAAGCGTGCGTAGGCGGCTCCTCAAGTGCTTTGTGAAAGCCCTCGGCTCAACCGAGGAATTGCTTGGCATACTGGGGAGCTTGAATCATCTAGGGGCAAGTGGAACTGACGGTGGAGCGGTGAAATGCGTAGATATCGTCAGGAACGCCAACGGCGAAAGCAGCTTGCTGGGGATGAATTGACGCTGAGGCACGAAAGCTAGGGTAGCGAACGGGATTAGATACCCCGGTAGTCCTAGCCGTAAACGATGTCCACTAGGCCGTGGGAGGACTGACCCTTTCACGGCCGAAGCAAAAGTGTTAAGTGGACCGCCTGGGGAGTACGGTCGCAAGGCTAAAACTCAAAGGAATTGACGGGGGCTCACACAAGCGGTGGAGCATGTGGTTTAATTCGAAGCAACGCGCAGAACCTTACCTGGGCTTGACATTCTAGGATTATCCCTGTGAAAGCAGGGTACGCCTCTTCGAGGTGGAACTAGGACAGGTGCTGCATGGCTGTCGTCAGCTCGTGTCGTGAGATGTCGGGTTAAGTCCCTTAACGAGCGAAACCTTTGCCCTTAGTTGCCAGCGGGTAATGCCGGGGACTCTAAGGGGACTGCCGGTGTCAAACCGGAGGAAGGTGGAGATGACGTCAAGTCATCATGGCCCTTATGTCCAGGGCTACACACGTGCTACAATGGCAGGGACAAAGCGAGCCGAAACCGTGAGGTGGAGGAAATCGCAAAAACCCTGCCCCAGTTCAGATCGAAGGCTGCAACTCGCCTTCGTGAAGTTGGAATCGCTAGTAATCGCGGATCAGCTACGCCGCGGTGAATGTGTTCCTGAGCCTTGTACACACCGCCCGTCAAGTCATGGGAGTCGGGAATGGCCGAAGTCGCCCCACCTCAGGGGTGCCGAAGCCAGGCTCGATGACTGGGACTAAGTCGTAACAAGGTAGCCGTAGGGGAACCTGCGGCTGGATCACCTCCTTTCTAAGGGATTACTTAGAACTTGCGCGGCAGGATTGCTCTCACAAGCAGTCCCGCCCTCCGGTGCGAACCGGTCAAGCACAAGTCAGCACAGCCTCGTTCCGCCTCTGGCGGAGAACGCCCCCGGTAACGGCGGCGAACGGCCATCCGACTATTCACAGGTCAAGGACCATCACGCCCGTGACGCATCGCGTCGCGGGCGTCCTGCTTGCGCTCGCCTCGCGCCACCACCTTCGCGCAAACCCCGCCTCCGACCTCGCATTTCCCCACCCGCCTCGACCAGCGTCGCCGCGGCGCGCTAACATGCCTTTCCAGATCGATTTTCGCGCCGCCCGAGAGGCCGCCCTCGCCGCGCCCGCCGACAACTCTGATACAACTGACGCCCTCAGACACCATGGGACCGACCAACAAAGCACTCCTCGAGCTCTTCCGTGCCGACTCCGCCCTTCGCCAGGCACAGGCAAACCTGGACGAGGCCACCCGCGGCGTCCGTGTGCAGCGAAAGCGCGCCGAGCTCGCCGCCCGCGCCCACGGCGAGACCGTGAATCGCCTTAAGCACGTCCGGGCACAGCAGATGGAGCTGGACAGCGATCTGAAGCAGCGCGACGCGCGGATTGAGCACCTGCGTGAGCAGCAGCAGAGCGCTCACAACCACAAGCAGTACCAGAACTTCCTCGTCGAGATCAACACGCAGAAGGCCGACCGCACCAAGGTCGAGGAGCAGGCGGTCGCCAAGCTCCAGGAGGTCGAGGAGCTCCAGAAGCTGGAGGCGCAGCAGAAGGAGCAGGCAATCATCGAGCAGCAGCGGGCCGACAAGCTCCAGGCCGAGATCTCCGGCAAGACCACAGAGCTGGAGCAGGAGATCCACCGCCTCGAGCCGGCGCGCGAGGCGGCTGCCTCCGGCGTGCCCGCCGCTGCGCTCGCGATCTTCGACAAGCTCGCCGACAACTACGACGGCGAGGCACTCGCCGCCGTGGGCCACATCGAGGGGCGCATCGAGAGCTACTACTGCACCGCCTGCAACATGGAGCTGGTGGTGGACGTCTACAACCGCCTGATGACGCGGGACGAGGTGCTCAGTTGCCCCGGTTGCGGCCGGCTCCTCTACGTGCCGGAGGATCTCACGCCCGACAAGGCGGTGCGGCAGAAGAAGGTGAAGGCCACGCGCAAGCGCGCCACGCCTTCCGACAAGCCCCGGAAGAAAGGCGCCCGTGCCGAGCGCACGAAGCAGACGCTCTCGGCTGACATCCGGCGTGTCGTCACGACCGCCGCTGCCGAGGCGTTGCGTCAGGCGGAACTGGCCGAGTCGGCTCCCGTCGAGGCGGAGGCTTTCGTGGACGGCGAGTCGGCGGGCGTCTTCAAGGTCAAGGATGCCGACACGCTGCGCCGACTGATCACCGGCAAGATGCAGGCGGAGGATCTCGAGGCGCAGGTTGCCGTCAAGCAGGTCGGCGGTTCTCCCGACGCGGGCGGGGCCGGTTCTTCAGGCGAGATTCCCGTGGCGGATGAAGCGGTCGACGAATCCCACGAGACGGTTCCGCCGGCGGAGTCGCGACCGATGGTGGATCCGCCGACCACCGGGGACACGCCCTCTTCGCCCGAGTAGCCGCACATGCCGGAGGTTTGCGCTTCGCTGGGTCGCGGCTCCGCGTCCCGTCGTCCTGGGTCTTTCAGGGGAATCGCTTCATGCAGGTTATCGTGGAGTTCGACGGCGGGTCCCGCGGCAACCCCGGTCCCGCCGCCTTCGGTTGTGTCGTCCGCAGCGCCGACGACGGGACGCCGCTGGTTACGGCCGGCCGGTTCATCGGCAACACGACGAACAACGTCGCCGAGTGGAAGGGGCTGATCTTCGGCCTGGCCGAGGCGAATCGCTTGGGCGCGCGTGACGTGACCGTGCGCGGCGACAGCCAACTCGTCATCCGGCAGATGACGGGGCAGTATCGCGTGAAGCAGCCGCACCTCAAGCCGCTCCACGAGGAGGCGTCGCGCCTCGCCTCGGCGTTCACGAAGGTGCAGTACATCCACAACACGCGCGAGCACAACACGCTCGCCGACAAGCTCGCCAACCTCGCGATGAACAAGCGGGGCGACGTGGATGAAGTGGGCTAGCCAGGAGGCGTGGGGAATCTTATAGATCGGTAGGGTCTACCTGCCGAAGGAGGTTCTCGATGGGCGTCATCGCCGACCGGATCGCCGCCGCGCGGCGCGGAGCAAACCCGAACGTCATCGCGCTGCTCAAAAGCGGTTGGGCGGTGATGGGCGACCAGCAGTTTCTCCGGGGCTACTGCGTGCTGCTGGCCGATCCGCAGGTGGCGACGCTGAACGACCTCGACGACGATGGTCGGCGCGCTTTTCTCGATGACATGGTCGCCCTCGGCGACGCGGTGCTCGCGAGCACGCGCACCAACGGTGTCATCCGGATCAACTACAGCATCTACGGCAATCTCGAGCCGCAGCTTCATGCCCACGTCTTCCCGCGCTACCAGGACGAGCCGGAGGAGTTCCGCACCAAGCCGCCGTTCCTCTATCCGCAGGCCACCCTCTCGTCGCGCCTGTTCGATCCGGAGCGCGATCGCACCCTGATGCGCTCCATCAAGGGCGAGTTGGAACGCCTCGGCCGCGTGGAGTAACATCGCCGCGCCATTCCGGAGGTGTTCGTGAAGCCAGTCCAGGTCGGCTGCATCGGCTGCGGCAACGTCAGCGACCAGTATTTCAAGGCGGCGCAGCGCTTCGGCGCCATGAAGATCGTCGCCTGCGCCGACCTCGATCACGAGAAGGCCCGCGCCGCCGCGGAGGCCCATGGCATCGAGCGCGTGCTGTCTCCCGAGGCGCTCCTGGCGGATCCGGAAATCGAGGTCGTTCTCAACCTCACGATCCCGTCGGCTCACGTGGCGGTGTCGCTGGCCGCCCTGGAAGCGGGAAAGCACGTCTACGTCGAGAAGCCGCTGGGGGTCAACCGCGAGGAGGCGCGCCTCCTGCTCGACGCCGTGAAGCGCACCGGCCTCCGTCTCGGCTGCGCACCGGACACCTTTCTCGGCGCCAACATACAGACCTGCCGCAAGCTGATCGACGAGGGTGTGCTCGGCGATGTCACCGCGTTCACCGCCTTCATGGTCAGCCGCGGGCACGAGAATTGGCACCCGTCGCCCGAGTACTACTACCAGCCGGGCGCCGGGCCGATGATGGACATGGGCCCGTACTACCTCACGGCCCTGCTCCAGCTCCTGGGCCCGATGCGGCGCGTCACCGGGTTCACGAGCATCGCGATTCCGGAGCGCACCATTACCAGCCAGCCGCTTCACGGCCAGACCATCCGCGTGCAGGTGCCCGACCACTATGCGGGCGTGATCGAGTTCGCCAGCGGCGTGGTGGGAAGCATCATCCAGTCCTTTGCGATGCGCAACGCCGACGTCGACTGGGGACACCCGATGGTCATCTACGGCACGAAGGCGACGCTGAAGGTGCCCGACCCGAACGTGTTCGACGGGATTCCGCTCATTTGCCACGAGGGGGGCCACGGCCATTGGCACGAGGTGCCGTACGCCTTCACCGCCGGCTACGGGCGGAGCGTGGGACTCGCCGACATGGCGCACGCCATCCGCTCGGGCCGGCCGCATCGCTGCTCGATGGAGCAGGCGTGGTGCGTGCTCGATGCAATGGAAGGCTTCGCCGACGCCAGCCACAGCGGCTGTGCCCACCCGATCGAGATGCCTTACGAGCGCCCCGCGCCGATGCCGGCAGATCTGCCGCTCGGCCAGCTTGATGATTGAGCGCCGTTCACGCCGTGCGCCGGCGCAGGTCCGGAGGGAACATCTCATTGGCCAGCGAGTCCGCCCACTCAATGCCGATGCTGCACCCCGCGACGAAGCCGTCCCCCTCCGGCCGGCAGTAGCGGATGATCGCCAGCAGGTGCACCGGCCGGTCGGCGCGCCGGAATCGACGCGGAGCAATGTTCGACGGCGGGTGAAGCTCCAGGCTCACGCGCTGGCCGGCTGGCAATGCTTCTGAAAGGCGCAGGGCGATGCCGTCCGGCGAGACGTCGCGGACCAGCGCGGGGCGAACCAGGCCGATTCCGCCGGCGCTGATCGGCCGCACCTCCGCGGTCGCGCGCAGTTGCTGCCGATCGGCCCCGCGACGCTCTGCCGGCGGGAGCCGCAGGGAATCGGCGACGCAGGGGGTCGCCCCCGCCAGCTCCGCCGAGGCGGACGCCTCCAGCCAGCGGCGGATGACCGCCAGCTCGCGCTTGGGAAGGCGGAGCGAACGATCCGTACGGCGTTGACCAAATGGAAGCAGTCGCATGAGCGCGGCGGCGGGAGGCCGCTCACGCAGTCATCGGCAATCTCACCGGCGCCACTTACCGCCGCCCGCTCGCTACGGCTTATCGGCCCGCAGGTGCTTCTCGATCGCCTGCTCCATCCCGGTCGCGAGCTGCCGGACGAGCTCCGGTTGGTCGGGGGCGATGTTCCGCGTTTCGTGCGGATCCGCCGCGAGGTCGTAGAGCTCGTAGATGTACCCGTCCTCCACCGGGGGGCGGTAGCGGGTCAGGCGGTAGCGGTCGGTGCGCATGGAGACCGCTCCGTTGCTCCAGTAGGAGAAGGCGGCCTCGCGCCCGGAGGCCTGCGGGTTTTCAAGCATCGGCCGGAGCGAGGCGCCCGCCAGGGTCGGTGGGGCGTCGAGGCCGCAGAGATCGGCGAGCGTTGGGTAGATATCGAGCGCCTCGACGATGCCGTCGGCGGCGGAGCCGGCGTGAGCCGTCCCGGGGACGCGGACGATCAGCGGGCTGTGCAGCGCCCAATCGAAGAGGGTGTGCTTCCCCCAGATGGTGGTGTCACCGAGGTGGAAGCCATGATCGCCCCACAGAACGACGATCGTGTCATCAGCCAGCCCCTCCGCCTCGAGCGCGTCGAGCACCTGGCCGATCTGAGCGTCCACGTAGCTCACGGCCGCCCGGTATGCCCGCCGCATCTGGCGATGGTGTTCCTGGTCGGCCCGCCAGTTCTCGGGATGCGTGTAGCGCGCCGCCTCGGCGCTGTTGTGAAGCGCGGGGCCGGCGTGCACGTTCTCAGGCGCTCCGGGAGCAGGAGAGAGATCCGCCTCGTCCTCCGGGTAGAGATCCCAGTACTTCTGCGGGGCATTGAACGGCATGTGCGGCTTGAAGAAGCCGACCGCAAGGAAGAACGGCTCGTCGCGCCCCTTGAACCCGCCGAGCTTCTCGACGGCCGCCTGCGCGATGAGGCCGTCCGGGTATCCCTCGTCGGGGACATCGCCCGCCTCGAACGGCGGGGCGGGGCGGTTCGAGTTCAGGCGCTGCGTGCGGCCCGTTCCGTCAGCGTAAGCGAAGAAGGCCTCCCAGCCGTGCTCCCACTTGCCATACGGGAGGAACATCTCGTCCCACGAGTTGGGCATCTCCATCGTCTCCGACGTCGGCCGGTCGTACCCGTACACCCGCCCGTCCGGATAATGCGAGACCTTGCCGATGCCGACCGTGCGATACCCGCTGCGGCGGAAGAGCTCCACCATCGACTCCGGCCCTTCCTGCGGGATCTGGCGCATGCGCCGGAAGACTTCGTTGCTCAGATCCCCCGGCCCGGAAGGCCGCTGTCCCGTGAGCAGCGAATAGCGCGACGCCCCGCAGGTCGGCACCTGGACGAACTGGCGCGTGAAGCGCACGCCCTGGGCCGTGAGGCGGTCGATGTTCGGCGTGTGCATCTCCTCGTGCCCGTAGGCTCCGAGCTGCGGGCGCAGGTCGTCGACGAAGATGAACAGCACGTTCGGGCGCGCCGGCCGATCGCGCTCCTGCTGCTGCGCCCGCCCGGCAAGGGCGACGCACGCAATCAGGCAGCAGAGGCCCGAAATCCACAGGTACTTCCGCATTCAGAGCATGGTACGGATGGGCGATTTCCCGGCAAGGTCGCAACATGGCTGGAGAGGGCGCACCTTTGCGCAAAGGGACAGCCCCGCGACGTATCGCGGGGCTGTGGCGGAGGAAAAGAAACGAGGGTTCGATGCGTGCTATCGGCTGCGCCGACGCAGGAGAGTCACCATCAACGGCATCAGGACTGCGGCGCTCGCCGGTTCCGGGATGACGACGACGAAGCCGTTGTAGGCGTCGGTCAGCCCGCTGATGGTCGTGCCGTCGGCGCTGATCTCCAGCGGGAGCGCGAGGATGGTGTCGCCCAGGTCGAGGCCGAGGCTCAGGGCCAGGTCCGTCAGGTCGATGTGACCGCCGGCCTCGGTCCAGATGAATCCGCGGCCCAGCGTCGGCGGGCCGAACGGACGCTGGTAGCCGACGATCGTCGAGCCGTCGGCGGAGATGCCTGTGGCGGAGGCCTGGCTGAAGAAGTCACCGACGGGGCCGATCGACTCGAAGCCGTCGACGGGGCTCCAGCGGTAGGCGGTGAAGTTGTGGCTGCCGACGGCCCAGTTCCCGTCGGCGCTGACATCGCCCGCCTCTCCGACGACGAATCCGTCGCTGTCGAGGATGAGCTGCTGGGTGCCGTTGATCCAGACGGCGCCCTGTCGGAATCCGTCTTCCGCGTCCTGCCAGCCGACGACGACCGTTCCGTCGAAGTTGGTGGCGTTGGCGCGGCTGCTCCGCTCGGTGACGGTGGAACCGAGATCGAAGCTCGGGGCGTGGTTGGTGCTCTGGATGCCGTGCGCGGTGCCTGCGTTGATCCAGCCCAGGCCGACGACGTGGTTTCCGTCGCCACTGATGCCCCAGCCGCTGCTGGTGCTGCCGTCGCTCTCGCCGCCGATCCCGCCCAGGTTCGTCCATGTGCCGGCGGCGACGTCGTAGACCGACATCTCGGTGAAGCCGGTCGTGGAGTTCAGGGCGGTCCCGGCGATGTAGCTGCCGTCGTCGCTCACCATGGCGCGCCCGCCACCGAGGCTCGGCGTCACGCCGCCGATCGGCGTCAGGCCGGAGGCGGCGGTCCAGGTGAAGTAGCCAGCACCGTTGGTGCCGGCGGCGAAGGCGCCGTCAGCCGACAGCCCGCTGACGGTATTGTCGAAGCCGAGGTCGTAGAAGGCGGGCACGGGCCCGGCGAGGGTGTTCGCGGACGCGAAGATGGCCATGGAAGCCGCCGCAAGCAGGGCGGCGTGAACTCTCGAGAACCGGCAGATCGGAACGTGCATTATCTCTCCTCAGGGGACGGGCATTCTTAGCAGGAACTTGTTTCGGACACCGGCAGGTGGCGACCTCGGGCAGCAGGTTAGCTACTGAATCTTGCTTCTGCAACATTTTCTTCAAAGAAACTTTTACGGTGACGCCAGGGCGGGTAGAATCGCGGGCAACGCAATGAGTTCAAGGCTCTTACAGCAACTCGACGGCCACGTTCGTGAGCTCCGTGGCTCCCTTACCGCTCTTCTTGCCGGCGTCGGCCTCGACCCGGCCAAGCCCCAGGAAGTGGCACGCCGGCTCGGGCTCGACAAGAGCCTTACCTGGAAGATCTCCAAGATTATCCGAACCACCGACATCGAGGCGATGCGGCACGTGCCGGGCACGGCCGCCCTCGACCTGTTGCTGAACGCCTCGGGCAGAGCGGGCGCGGCGCCAGATGTTGTGCGC
>JAEZED010000105.1 GCA_023417885.1 Planctomycetota bacterium | reverse complement strand
GCTTCCCAGCCGCGCGACGCGGCGTCGCCGAGCCGGTGCTGGACGGCCGAGGCCATCCCGCCTGTGCGCTCCGCGGCGCCCGAGGCGGCGTCGCCGGCACGATGCGCCATGTCGCCGGTCGCCCGGGAGACGCTGCCGGCCGCATCGCCGGCCTTCTCCGCGACCCAGCCCGCGGCGCGCTTGGCACCTTCCACCGCTTCGCCGGCGTAGTGCTTCATGCGCTCGCCCATGCCCGGGCCCGACTCCTCGCGATATCCGCCGTACATCGGCTGCGAACCGCGATACTCGCGCCCGTACGTCCGCATGTCGTACGGCTTGCCCGTGCGGGCATCCACGTAACTCCCGCCGTACATGCCGGGCTCGTGGCGGCCGGCTTCCTGTTCGTCGTCGTTGCCCTTGAGCATGAGCCAGGCGACGCCGCCGGCGATAAGGGCGCTGGGCATTGGGTTGGCCTTGACGGTCTCCCACAGGCCCTCGCCGGCCCGTTTGGCGACGCGTTTCATCTTCCGGCCCTGGGACGACTCGGTGCGAACACCGTCGTCGCTGGCGAAGTAGTCGAGGACGTCGCCGAAGATGCTCGAGGGGCGCAGGCGCTCGGCAAGCGTGTCGACCGTGCGGTCCATGCGCGAGCGCGTGCGGTCGATGTCGCGCTCGATGGCGGCGGCTTCGGCGTCGTCGCGCTCGGTTGCGAACTCGGCGCCGCGGTACGTCGAGCTGGTGTCGGCCCCGCGCGCCCCGGTGGCGCCGCCGGCCGACGGGCCGGTCAGCGGGTCACTTCGGTAGTCTTGTTCGTAAGCCATTGTTTGTCTTCCTTCAGGGATTGCAGGGTTCGTTCGGGGGCAGCCGGTTCACGGTTTATCCGGGACATCGCGCTCTTGTAGAGCGAGTAGCCGATGATCGCGATCACCGTGCCGACGATCGCGTAGCCGGCGGCCAGCGCCGACGTCGTGTGCCACTCCCACGCGGCGGCGAAGATCCAGGCGATCAGGCACGCGAGCGCCGTCAGGAGCATCAGGGCTCCGACTGCCAGGACAGCGCCGCCGGCGCCGACCTTGCCCGCCTGCTTGCCGAAGAAGCTCGCCTTCTCGCTCACCTCGGTCTTGGCCAGGTTCAACTCCTGGCGAATCAGGTGAATCGCTTCATCGCGAAGCTCCTTGATCAGTTCCGCGATGCTCCGTTGATCCGCGGCGGGGCGCTCGGCGCTCGTGCGACCGTCGGTGGCGAATCGCTCACCGATGGCGGGCTCGTTTCCCGGGCCGAGGCCGACGCCTGCCGGCTTGGGCGGGTGGCGCATCGGGTCGTGGCCCAGGCCCTCGGGGGCCCGTTCACCCGTCGGCGCGGTGTACGCGCCGACGGCGCCGCCCTGGCGCGTGGTGGGGTCGTCTGTGTAGGTGCGCGTCATTGCGAACCTCCCTTCTGATCCTGCCGCTCCTGCTTGCGGCTCCCCTCGAGATTGGAGGCCATCGTGCCGCCGAGGCCGCCCGTGCCGCTCCCGGTCGTGCCGGTGTCACCGGATGTGCCAATCGGCGTGGAGCTGCCCTTGCCGGCGCCGGTGGTTCCGGTGCCGCCGAGGCTGCTCGAGCCGGTCGTTCCCGTGCTGCCGGCGCTGGTCGAGCCGTACGACTGGCCATATGCGCCGCCGAGCGAGCCGGAGGGGTTGTAGCCGGCGTAGCTTCCGCTGGAACCAGGCTCCCGGTAGGCGCCCTGGTAGCCGGTGCCGTGGCTGCGCTGGTAGTCGCCCGATCCGAAGTCATCGTCGGCGTCGAACTGCGAGCGATAGATGTCGCCGTAAAGGCTTTCGTCGGCCCCGGTGGGCGGGCGTCCGCGCGGGCCGAAGCGCCGGTCGGCCTTCAGGAAACGCGACATGGCGAGCCCGGCGACGAACAGGCCTCCGAGCACCCATTCAGGGTGCCGGCGCGTGAAGCCGCGCACGTCGTCGAGCATGTCGTTGACGTCGGCGGCGGCGAGATAGTCGCGCACCTGCTCCAGGCCGTCGGCCGCGGTGCGGGCGTAGCCGGCGATGCTGCGGTCTTCCCGCTCCTCGAGCCGCTCCGCGGCAGCGCGGGCGGCCTCGGCGGCGCCGGTGATCCCGTCGCACAGCCGCTGCTTCTGCTGCCCGATCATGTTCTGGGCATTCTCGGAGAGCCGGCCGCGCGAATCGCTCCACTGGCGTCGGGCCTTGTCCAGGGCCTCGTTGGTGAACTGCTTCACCTCGTCGTAGGTCTGTCGGGCCTGGTCGCGGGCGCGATCCTTCATCTCGCGCGCCTGCTCCCCGACGCCGCGGCTGTGCTCCTCTTCACGCTCGGTTCCGACGGCGGATCCGGTGGGGAAGGGGCCGCCGCTCATGTTGCTGCGCGGCGTGTCTGCTTCGCGTGCGGGCAGAGTGGTGCCGGTGCCCGACGTGGGGCTTCTCGTCCCCTGGCCGGGGCTGGTGCCGGCAAGCGAACCGGTGTTTGGGCTGTCGGTAGGTGGCATCAGTACAACTCCTTTGCGGGTGGCGAATGAAGCTCGGTGACTTCACACGGGGCAAAGAGGATGCCGCCTGAGAAACGGGACAAAATCGTGGGCGCGCGTTCGCCAGAAATGCCGTAACCCATTGATCTGCCGTCCGCTCGGGAGACCCGATCACCTGGATTTCCCTACCGAGCCCGGCGAGAAGTGTGTCGAGTTGTCGGTGATCGACACAAGTGCGCACCAGGCGGTGCGATTTGACGGCCCTTGCCAACAAAGCAGCCGGGGAGCCAGCGCTTGCTAGCTCCCCGGCTGCGTGCTTGGAGGTACGAGTGTCGCTCAGGTTGCGGCGACGGCGCGGCTGCCGGTCTCGATCGCGTCCTCGACCAGTTCCTGCTCCTCGAGGGCATGCATCTTGGGGCTCCCGGTCGCCGGCGACGCCGAAGCGCCGCGGCCGCGGTAGTCGATCAGCCGATCCGCGAACATCTCCCGCAGGCGCGGCTGCATGAAGCTCCAGGCGCCGCGGTTCTTCGGCTCCTCCTGCACCCAGAAGACCTCCGCCGCCTTGCGGTAGCGGTCGAGGATCGCGCGGATCTCGTGCTCCGGGAAGGGGTAGAGCTGCTCAACGCGAACGATCGCGACGTCGTCCCGCGCCTTCTCGCGCCTTGCGGCGTCGAGGGTGTAGAAGATCTTGCCGGTGCAGAGCAGGACGCGGCGGACCTTCTCCGGCTGGGGGGCAGCCGGATCGTCCATGACGAGATGGAGCCGCCCGTTGACCAGCTCCTCCAGGCGGCTGGAGGCCTCCGGCTTGCGCAGGAGACTCTTGGGCATCATGAGGATCAGCGGCTTGCGGAACTTACGCAGCACCTGCCGCCGCAGCATGTGGAAGTACTGTGCGGGCGAGCTGGGGTAGGCCACCTGCATGTTGTTCTCGGCGCACAGCGAGAGGAACCGCTCCAGGTAGGCGTTGGAGTGCTCCGGTCCCTGTCCTTCGTAGCCGTGCGGCAGGTTCAGCACCAGGCTGTTCATGTACCGCCACTTGCTCTCGGCGGCGGCGAGGATCTGGTCGATCACGTTCTGCGCCCCGTTGACGAAGTCGCCGAACTGCGCCTCCCAGATCACAAGGTTCCGCGGATCGGCCGAGGCGAAGCCCCATTCGAATGCCAGCACCGCCTCTTCCGAGAGCATCGAGTTGATGATCTCGAAGCGGCCCTGGTTCTCGTGCTTGGCCCCGCCGCCAACGTGCTGGAGGGGGCGGTACTTCTCACCGGTGTTGTAATCATGCAAGACGGCGTGGCGGTGGCTGAACGTGCCGCGCTCCACGTCCTGTCCGGTGAAGCGGACATTGGAGCCCTGGAGCAGGAGGCTGCCCAGCGCCAGCATTTCGCCGGTGCCCCAGTCGATGCCTTCGCCGCTGCGAACCGCTTCGATGCGGCCCTCGAGCAGTTTCTTGAGCTTCGGATGGGGAGTGAACCCCTTGGGCAGGTTCGACATCGTCCCGGTGACCCGTTCGAGGACGTCGCGCGAGACGGCCGTCTCGACCTCCCACTCGCGGTAGTCGTCCGGCGCCCGGCCGAGGCCGCGCCAGACGCCGCTGAAGCTGGGCACCTTGCCGCGCGGCTTCTCGACCTGTGCCGCCTCGCGTGCGGCCTTCAGGCGATCGAGAACCGCAGCCTTCATCTGGTCCAGCTCCTCCTGCGTGACCACGCCCTCCTCCAGGAGCCGGCGGGCGTAGAGCTCGCGCACGGTGGGGTGGTCCTTGATCGCCTTGTACATCAGCGGCTGCGTGAAGCTCGGCTCGTCCTGCTCGTTGTGCCCGTACTTGCGGTAGCACCACAGGTCGATCATGACGTCCTGCCGGAACCGCTGGCGGAAGCCGATTGCCATCCGCGAAACGTGCCAGACCGCTTCCGGGTCGTCGCCGTTGACGTGGAAGACCGGCGCCTGGATCGCCTTGGCGACATCCGTCGGGTACGGGGTGAAGCGCCCCTGCGCCGGCGGCGTCGTGAAGCCGATCTGGTTGTTCACGATCACGTGAATCGTCCCACCGGTGCGGTAGCCGCGCAGCTCGGAGAGGTTGAGCGTCTCGAAGACGATCCCCTGTCCGCAGAACGCGGCATCGCCGTGCAGGGTGATCGGCACGACCTTGCGGCGATTGCCGTCGAGCAGCCACTGCTGCTTGCAGCGGATGATCCCCTGCTGGATGGGGTTGATCAGCTCCAGGTGGCTGGGGTTGGGGAGGAGGCTGATCTTGACGGTGTGCTCACGTCCGCCGGCGTCGCTCTTGACACTGCGCTGATTGGCGTAGCCGAGGTGATACTTGACGTCGCCGTCGCCGTACCGGCTCTCATCGTGCTTGATGGTGCCGGCAAACTCCGAGAGCATCGTCTCATACGGCTTCTCCAGCACGTGGGCGAGGACGTTGAGACGGCCGCGATGCGCCATGGCGCAGATCACCTGCTCGCCGCCGAGTTCGCCGGCCTGCTCGATGATCGTGTTCATCAGGGGGATGAGCGTCTCGGCCCCCTCGATGCTGAAGCGCTTGGAGCCGACGAAGGCCCGGTGGAGGTACTGCTCGAACTCCTCGGCGGCGATGAGCTGGCGGAGGAGGTGCTTCTTCTGCTCCGCGCTGAGCTGCGGCCGGTTGAGCACTGGCTCCATCTGCCCGGCGAGCCAGTCGCGCTGCTCCTTGTCGGCGATGCCGGTGTACTCGACACCGATGTTGTGGCAGTAGGTGTCGCGGAGCTTTCCGACGAGGTCGCCCAGCGTCCCGTCGCACGGCCCGCGAAAGCCGCCGGTGCCGATCTGGAGGTCGTCCGGCTGGTCGTCGAGGCCGAAATTCGAAAGCGAGAGCATCGGGTGGGGCTTGCGCCCGCGCCCGAGTTCCTGCTGGAGCGGGTTGAGCGTTGCCTCGAAGTGCCCGAACTCGCGATAGGTGTGCACCAGGTCGTAGATCCCGACCGGCGTCGGGATCTCGAAATCCCCCAGCTCCTCGCCCGCCATCTGGAGATAGCCCGGCGCGCCTACCTGCGGCGGCTCCGCGCCGGTGACGAGCGCCTGCCCGCCGCCCAGCGGTTCGGTGCCGCCGCCCGAGCCGAGCGTGAAGCCGGCGAAGAAGGCCTGCCAGGTCTTCTCCAGGCTCGACGGATCGGCGAGGTAACGATCGTAAAGCTCCGAGATGTACTGGCCGTTGCCGGTCGCGAAATCAACGACCGGCTGGCGTGCCACGTCCGGCGGCGCTTGGGTGGGGGCGCCGTCCTGCTTGGAAACACGATCACGCCCCGCAGAGTCAGGCTCCGGCGGGGCGGGTTCAGGCATGTTCTGATGCATCGAAATCACCTTCATTGCTTCGCCACACGAGCACCGTGGCGTGCGTTGGCGCTGCTTAGCGCGCATCAAACCCACTATAGCCGGCAGACTCACATCCGGCCGCACCGTTTGCGGCGAAACCGCGCCTGTCACGCCGTCAGCGTCACGGGCAGAAAACGGTCGCCATGCGAAGCATCGACCCTGGCGGCAGGCACCATGAAGGAAGGAAGGGGCACGCGCGAATACCGGACGTCACTGGAGCACGCCCAGATCCGCCACCCGGGCGCGTCGGCGCTGCTTGTGTCGGGTCAGCGCCAGCGCCCCCAGCATCCCCAGCCCGACCCAGACTGGCGGCGCCAAGGGAACCAGCGCGGGCGTATCACCTGAGGCGGGCGTGCGATGGGCCAGCGAACTGCCCGTGGCTCCCGACCCGGCGAGCGGCAACTCCAGCCGGGCCAGGAAGCGATCACCCGCTGGCGGAACGAACACCGGGCGCGATTCGGCAGCGGACGTCTCTGCCACGACCGTTCCGACCTCGTGTGACTCCGCGTCATCCGCCCGGGCCGTGGAAGACACGACCAGCGCCGCCACGGACACCACTGCCGCAAATAGAGGCGAGAGCCGGCGTCGGCGGGGGCGATGGGTCTGGTCGTACAAGCTGATCATTTCCGTATTCGCCATTGCAACCGGCACTGCCGTTACCGGCTGCAGGGGACGGCATCATTGGTCCGTTCCCCTGAGCTGGAGTGACATGCGACGCATTGGCCGTCCCGTCGCAGTCAACCCGTCGGTTGCGGTCACCTCATGGTCGGGTCGTTCCGGTTCCTCCCGGTACCAGCGGCTGAAGCCGATCAACGAATGCGGACCCGACACCCGTCGCACAGTGGCGGAGATGGGTGAGCAAACCTCGTGCCGCCGTTGAGATCGCTCATCGGCGGCTCTGGCGGGTCCGCAGGGCGATTGAGATGTGGTCAGAGGTCGATATGTCGGCGATCAGAGCGCTTCGCGGGCGTTCTGAGCGAAGACGCGAGACAAGCGGTCGAACTCTTCCCTGAGATGGGCCACCTCGGTCGGAGCGGCAGCGTGGGACGCCTGGAGGCGCTGGTACCACCCGGCCGCCGTCTCCCGCTCGCCAAGGTCCAGCAGGAGAACTGAAAGGCCGAGCATGGCAGAGAGGTGGGTGTCATCGAGGCGCAGGGCACACTTGAAGGCGGCGACGGCCTCGCTCGTTTCGCCATGCACCAGGTGGCTGCGGGCCAGGGTGTCCTGGTAGCCCGCATTGGAGGGATCCTCCTCGACCGCAATGCGCGACCAGGCGAGTGCCTCGGTGCGTCGGCGGGCGTCGGCGTGGTGCAGGAGCAGCCGAGCCAGGGCGTTGGAAGCCGGCGCGTTACGCGGACTCAGGGTCAGCACGCGCCGATAGGCGGACTCCGCCGCGTCGAAGTCCTGTGACAGCGTGCTCGCCCGCGCCAGTTCCGCCCATACGTCGGGGCTGGCCCGTAAGGGTCCGGCGGTGAGCTCGGTCAACTGCTCGCGGCCGCGGGCAAGAGCCTGTGGATCTCCCAGGCGCTGGCCGATGCGCACCCATCCCGCCGCCAGCGCCACCCGTTCGCGTCCGATCCCGGGAGGGAAGCTCTCATCGTCGCCCGCGTCTCCCATCGAGCCGGTGCGGGCCGCGGACGACCAGGCCTGTTCCACCGCCTCCTGCCATCGCGCAGCTTCCGCGATGGTCGAGGTGTGCTCGGCAGCAATGCGGATGGCGACGGCGCGCCACGCGGGATTCCGGGCAAGGCCGGGCCCGAGAAGCTCCATCGCCCGCTGCGGCTGGCCGAGGGCGGCGAAAGCCTCGGCCGCGATCACCCGCACGCGGTCGCCTTCTTCGGACATCTCCGCGCCGAGGTAGGGGCTGATGGCCTCGAGCGCCCCCTCGAAGTTCGACTGAAGGGCCCGCGACTCCGCCAGGGCGAGGTCGGCGGGCAGTGGTTCGGCCTGGGTCAGCGAGCGCCAACGATGGGCATACTGCTCGGCCTCCGCGAACTGTTCCGCGGCGCGGCAGGAAGCGAAGGCCATCTGCTGGATGGCGGCGTCATGCGGAAGGCGCTTCGCCAGCCGACGCGCCACCCGCGCCGCATCCAGGGGCAGGCGCTGGGCTCCGTATGACTCCACCAGCGTCACGTGCAGTGGTCTGAAGCAGGTGAACACGGTCGCCGCCCGCTCCAGTTGCGGCAGCTCAGACGCGGGCAGCGGCTCGCCGGCCCGACGCGCCGCCGCCGCTCGCTTTATTGGCAGGGCCAGGGGATGCCACCGCGCCAGTTCCGGTTCGGCGACCAATTTCTCGGCCAGTGCCTCCAACTGGGCGGCGGGGAGCGCATTTGCCGTGGCCATCGCCTCCGCCTCCACCCGCAGGGCGGCGAGTCGCTCATCTGCCACTCCCCGCGCCGCCGCCTGAAGGGCCAGCTTGAGCGCCGCGTCGGGCTGGGCGAGGCTCAACTGGTAAGAGACAGCTTCGCGCCACGGAGCCACCGAAGCCGGCTTCTCCGCGAGCGCGAGGTTGAACATCTCCTCCGCCGCGCGAACGTCGCCGATCCGGGCGTAGTAGCTGGCCTGCGCCACGCGACGATCCGCCTCCGACAGGCCGGCGTCGGCCAGTCGCTCGAGCACGCGGAGGGCCCGCTCTCGCTGATCCTGGCGATCGTGGAAGACGGCGGCGGCGAGCAGGGCACTGGCGGGCGGGGCAGGCGCCCCGACAAGCTCCTCGTACACCCTTTCCGCTTCGGCGGTGCGATTGGCGCGCACGAGCAGGTCGGCAAGTACGAGCTTGCCGTCAGCGGGGAGTCTCCCAGTGGCGCGCGTCTGCTCCAGAATGCTGATGGCGATCTGGATCTTCCCGATGTTGGCCAGCCGGTCGGCCAGTTCCAGCCGTTCGCGCACGCCACGCGCCCCCTGGGCAGCCAGGTTGGCCAGGATCCGGCGAGCATCCTGTCGCCTGTCGGTCCGGTCGTACAACGCGGCCAGCCGGAGGCCGACGTCCGCACGCGACTCGTCCAACTCATAGGCGGCCTCCAGGTGCTCCACCGCCACCTCGAGGTTGCCACCGAGCATGAGGGCCTGCGACAGCAGGATGCGGGCACCGATCGTGTCGGCGCCGCTCGTCTCGCGGATCAGTCCGCGAAGCAGTTCTGCCGCGTCGAGCGCCGCCACCGACGCCGACTCGCCGAGCAGCCAGCGCGCCCGCTCGAGCCGCCACCGCCGCCCGCCGGCGCCGGTGATCTCCGAAAGCCGGTCGATCGTCCGCGAGATGAACTCCCTGTCTCCGCGCGCCGATTCCGCCTCGTCCAGAACCGCAAGCTGAACATCGAGGTTCTGCGGGTAGGCGTCGCCGAGCCGCCGCCACAGCGGAGCGGCCTCCTGCGGGTCGCTCTGCTCCAGGAAGCGCGCCCGGGCCAGTTGCCAGGGGACCGTCTCGCGCGAGGTGTTGTCGGTCGCCACCGCGCGCTCGGCGGCCTGCGCGTCTCCTCGATGCAACAGGATGCGCGCGCGAAGCAGCGCCGCGTCCGCGGTCTGGACGCCTTCGAGCAACTGCTCCTCGAGCCCCAGGTGCGCCAGCACGCTCACGCGGGCCAGCGCCACCCGGAGTTCCGGATCGACCTGCGCCGCCGCCTGCTCGCTCAGCAACTCGCCGGCGGAGGCGGGATCGGTCAATGCGAGCAGGTGGACGTGGATCGGGAGCGACGTGGCATTGAGCGGGTCCGTGCGTTGCAGGCGCGCAGTGCGCGCCTCGGCTTCCTCGATGGCCGCGGCGCTGGGGGCCTCGAGCCAACGCTCGTAAGCGATGCGCGCGAGCAGCGCCCGGGCGGCGCGGTCGTTCTCGCCAATGGATCGGCGGCGGGCCTCGCTGGCGGCTTCCTCGGCGTCGTCGAAGAGGCCGCGCTTCAGGCAATGCTCGGCGACGAGGAGGTGCGGAACGTGCCATCCCGGCGTCGCGTGGGCGGCCTGGCGCCAGGCTTCGATCGCCTGGGCGTCCTCGCCCAGTTGAGCACTAAGGTCGCCGGCCCACTTCCGGAAGAGCGCCAGCGGCTCGTCCATCGGTATGGGAGCGGCCTGATCCCACTGCCCGTAGACCCGCGCAAGCGCCGAATGGAGCGACACCAGCCGGTCGCTCACCGGACGAAGATCCGGCACGTAGGCCGCCGCCAGTGCCTCCTGCCACGCCAGGGCCGTCCGGCGCTGCTCCGGCTCCTCCAGCGTTTCCGCGAGGCTGGCCAGGCGCGTCAGGGCGTGCGACGCCTCGGCGACCTGCCCGTTCTCGAACTGGAGCAGGATGCGCGTGGCCGTGTACTCGATCGGCTGCGGCACAGCGCCGCCGTCTCCGGCCGGCAGCACACCGAGCGCCTCCTCGAGCCGACCGTCCTGCCAGAGCCGCAGCGCCAGGAGCTGTCGCACGCGCGGCAACGCCGGATGATCGGCCGGAAGCCGCGCGACGGCGGCGGCGTACACGTCGCGCGCCGACGCGTGATCTCCAAAGGTGTCGAAGAGGCCCGCGAGGCGCACGATGAAGTGGATCGGGTCGTCAGGCGGCAGCTCAGCCTGCGAGGCCTGCCGCAGGCAGATCATCGCCTGCTCCGACTGCATCGCGTTGTCGTGGGCGACGGCGAGCACCAGCAGGAACCGCGGATCCTCGGGATTCGCAGCCACCAGTTCCACCGCGTGCCGGACGATCTCCTCGGGGCTCCGGCCCATGCGCGACAGCAGCCGGAGCGTCCAGATGTGCTCATCGACGTCGTGCGGCCACAGCTCGTTGAGCGTCAGCGAGTCGGCCAGCGCCGCCGGCAGGTCGCGGAGCAGTTCCGCAGCGCGGCGCCGATGCCGAAGGGCCGCGCGGTCACCGGGATAACCATCGAGCGCTTCGTCCGCGAGGCGTCGCAACTCGCGCCAGTCGCGACCCTGCTCGGCAACGGTCATCAGCAGGTGGAGCGACTCCAGGCGCCGGGGATCGTCGGGAAACTCGTCGAGAAGATCCCGGAGCAGGCGCGCCGCCTGTTCGATATGCCGACCACCCGGTTCCGGAACGTGGGCGCGGGCCTGCGCGTATGCCAGGCGCGCCTCGACATCCGCCTCCACGCGTTCCGGATCGGCGTCGCTGAGGTATCGCCCCAGGGGCTGCAGCGCCGCGGCATGCTCCCCCATGGTCAGGAGGTGAAGTCCGCGCGCCCGCTCCGCCTGGAGGTGCTCTGCGTGCCGGCGATCGCCCCGCCCCTTGAGCCACAGGCCGATGGCGAGGCCGACCGCGAGCACGAGAACGAATGCGGTCAGGCGGCGCAGGGTTCGGCGGCGAATCTTCATGAGCACGAGGGGCCGGCGACTTGGGCCGGAACGGGCGGATTATATTGGCCGGGCCGCGAATGAATCGGACGGGGATCAGGAACGCAGGAGCTTGCGGATGATCAACGCCGCGGTGCGGTAGAGGATCCACAGGTCGAGCCAGAGCGACTGGCGCTCGACGTACTCGATGTCGTACTTGATCCACTCCTGGAAGTCGCTGCCGGCGGCGCGGGTGCGGCGAATCTGCCAGAGGCCGGTGATGCCCGGCTTCACGCTGAGGCGTGCCTCGCGCCACGCGGGGGCGAACTGGTTCTCGTCGTCGGGGCTGGGTCGCGGCCCGACCATGCTCATGTCCCCCTTTAGGACGTTCCAGAACTGCGGAAGCTCGTCGAAGTTGCTCTTGCGCAGGAACTTGCCGATCCGCGTGATGCGCGGGTCGTCCTCCATGTAGAACTGCGCACCGTCCGCCTGGTTTTTCCCCTCGGCGATCAGCCGGAGCTTGATCTCCTCGGCGTTGTTGTACATCGAGCGGAACTTCCAGCACTTGAAGTAGCGCCCGCCTTCTCCCTGCCGCACATGCCCGAAGAAGAACGGCCTCCCGTCCTCCCACCAGATCAGGAACATGATCACCGGCCACGCAGGCGCCGAGAGGAGCATGCCCAGGAGGCTGAAGGCGATGTCGAAAGCGCGCTTCGCCTGCCGCTGCCAGGCGCCCGGCTCGCGCGGGTGCGGCTCGCGCGGGGGCTCGGTCGGCTCGATCGTGAGCCACTCGATGTCGTGGACTTCCTGCCCCTCGGGCCGCGCCTCGGGGTCGTCCCACACGATTGCCGGGCCGACGATGGTGTCGGCGTTTGAGAGGCGCCGGCCGGCGCCGATCCAGACCGGGCCGATCAGCTTCGCCCCGTCCAGCTTGGCGGTCGGATCATGCCAGGCAAGACCCTGGTCGCCACCGCGGTAAGGCAGGCCATTGGCCGCAAGGCGCGCCCGGTCGCGCGGGGAGCCGGCGGGGAGCGCGCGGGCGCGGGGGATGGTCGCCTCCGGGCGCCGCCAATCGCGCACCAGCTCCTGGAGCATGCGCGCCACCTCGCGGTCGTCGGTGCGGTCGTAGACGCGGCCCACGACCTTGGCCGTCGCCCGCTCCTCGCGCGGAACGAAGCGTCGGATCCGGCGCCAGCCGGTGAGTGGATCGCCCGCCTGCTGCCAGAGCTGCGCGATCTCGCGATCCGGCGTCAGGGCCACGCGGGCCAGCCGCTCGTCGGCGGCGTCGTAGATGCGCTGGAAGCGGACGAATCGTCCCGCCTCGTCGGTCACGACACGCTCGCGGTAGCCGCGTTCGCGTGTATCCCGCAGGCGCAGCACGAGGACGGTGGGCTCAACCCAGTTGAGCGTCTCGATCAGCTCCGAGAGCCGGAACATCGGGAGCGAGCGCGGATCGCTCAGCAGGTAGAGCTCGGCATGCTTCACCACTTCCGACGGCTCGCCCACCCGCACCACCTGCACCCCAAACGCCGCCCAATAGCGGGTGTGCAACTGCACGGGGTCCAGACCCCACACGGTGCGCGTCGGGGCGGGGGAGCTGAAGAATGGCGCTGCCGGCGATATCACGGCGGACTCAGGTCTCCGCGGCGGGGCGGTCCCCGCCAGCAGGATACCCGCGGCCGTCCGGGCTCGCGAGGCCCGGTAACCGCGGGATCGTGGTGGGCGGATGCCGGCCCCTGGGCACTCAGTTGGAACTCAACACCGATCCGTTGGTCAGCGTCCCGCGCGCGCCGCTTCGTGTCAGCCCGCGAGCCGAGCCGTTGCGGAGGTTCATGCCGCTCACGCTGCGCTCGAAGTCGCTTGCCTGGGCGCGATTGAAGACAAGCCCGGCGACTGTCGCTCCGACGCTCTCCAGATGCCCCAGGGCCTTGCTCACCAGCGGGCGGCTCTGGCCACGGCTCACCGTGAGCACCACGCCATCCACTGCGGCGGCGATCGGCGTAGCCTCGATGCTCCCGAGGATCGGCCCCGTGTCGCAGATGATGACGTCGAAGTGACGCTTGGCCTGCTCGAGCATGTGCCGAACAGCGGCCGGGCTGAACGCGCCAGCGTGGTTGCCCGCGGCCCGCCCGATCGGCAGGATCGCCAGGTCGGTGACGTCCGTCTCGCAGACGTACTGAAGCAGCTCGCCGCCGGTGAGGGCGTCCATGATCCCCTCGTCGCCGCCGACGCCCAGCCGGCTGGACAGGCCGCCGTGTTGGAGGTCAGTGTCGATCAGCAGCGTCCGCGCGCCGCTGGCGGCGTAGCTGAGGCCAAGGGCCAGGGCCAGGCTGGTCTTCCCGTCGCCGCGGGAGGCGCTGGTGACGGCGAAGGCGCGGCTGTCGTCGCTGCCGTGGTTGATCTGGAGGATCGTGCGAATCTGGTGCACGCAGTGCGCAGCGATGCTCGCCTGATTGGGATCAGAGAGCCGATCCGGCAGGTTCGGCAGGATGCCCAGGAGGGTGATGCGCTCACCGGCCTCCGCGGCGTCCTCGCTGTAGCGGAAGCGGCTGTCGAGCAGGCCCAGGAGCAGGACGACGCCCATCGGGAGGGCGAAGCCGAAGATGGCCCCGCCCAGCGCCATCACGTTGCGCTTGTCGCGCCACACGCCTGCCGATCCCTCCGGGGGAACGTAGGTGTTGATCGAGGCCATCTGCGCCTGGAAGGCGGAGTTCGCCTGCTCGTTCTCGATCGCCTTCTGCGTCGCCAGGAGGTCTTCGCGGCGCAGCTTAAGCAGCCGGTTGAGTTCCGTGAGCGTCTGCTCGTCCCGCGCCACCCGGGCCAGGTTCTCGTCGATCGCGGACAGACGCTGCTCGCGATCCCTTTGGAGCGTCTCCAACGCCGTGATGAAGCTGGCGGTGAGCGGAATCGTGCCGCCGCCGTTGAGGTTCGGGATTTCGCCGAAGTAGTAGCTGCGGACGGCGTCGGCGTGGGCGTCGACCATCGACTGGAGCGACTCGATCTGCGAGGTGAGCGCAACGACCTCGCCGTGGATGGCGCCCTTGCCGTCGTTCACCAGCCGAACGCGCTCGCGCTTGAGCCCTTCCAGGTCGCGCAGCATCAGGGCGAGGTCGGAGTCGCCCCGGGCGAGATCCGCCATGGGCAGCGGGCGCTCCTGGACGGCCTGGCGCGCCTCCAACGCGATCTGGAGGTCGCGACGCACGCCGCGAAGCTCGTCACGCACCTGCTGCTGCTCCTTCATCAGCCCGTCGGTCTTGGATCGAAGATCGGCCACGCCGCCGTAGAACTCGCTCTGCCGGTCGATCTCGTCCTGCATTTCCGCGATTTCCTCGCGCAGCGTGGACTCGCGCGTCTGGAGCATCTCGATTTTCTGCGTGTCCACCTGCGCCTGGCGCTCGTGGAAGAAGTCGGCGTATGCCTCGATGAGGGCGGTTGCCCCGGCCTCGGCGATGTCAGGATCCGCATGCCGGAACTCGACGTGCAGGTAGCTGTCGTCGGCCGTGTGGCGGACCTGCGTGGAGGCCGCGAAGACGGCGGGGGGCCAGCTGTTCTCGCCGACCGCCTCCTTCCAGACCGGCTCCTCCATGGCGCGCGTGGCCATGGGCAGGCGCTGCATGAGCTTGGCCTCGCTGAACATGAACTGCCGGTATGCCGGCACCGCCTCGCTGTTGCCTTGGAAAGCCGGCACGTACGGCTCAACGCGGACGTTGCCGTATGCCTGGTATACCGGTGACTCGCTCATCCAGCCGAGGGCGGCGCCGATCAGCGCGCCCCCCAGCGCCAGCACGAGGGCGAGCGTGGTCCGCCCCCGGAGCAGCCGGCGAACCTTGTCGAGCGGGTTGGGCTGCTTGGGTGCGGCGGGCCGGCCCGGGGCGGGCGCCGACCCGTTGCCGTGCGCCGGCACATCGGACCAGAAGTCGGCATCGCGCGAGTCGTAGGTCGTCATCTCGTGATAGGAGCTCATTGATCGTTCTCTCGCTTCTGCCCGGTTCCCGTCGTCGTTGCCCCGCTCAATCCGCCCGGCGGCGGGGCAATCGCCACCGTGTCCGTTGCCACCGGCGCCGCGGCGACCACCGGTGCGCTGTGGTCGTCGTCCGCCAGGACGCGAAGGGCGGGGAGTGCCGAACTCAGCAGCTCGACCGCGATCGCGTCCCGCTGGCCGCGGTCCGGTAACGCCCACGAGGGGTCAAAGACCACCTGCACCTGGGCCGCTCCGCGGTGCCGCTGTTGGTAATCTTCGGCCGCTTCGTTGACGCCCTTCATGTCCCGGACGAACCCTTCGCCCGGCACGATCAGAAAACTCAATACAACGCGGCGGCGGCCGAGAGTATATCCCTCGGTGGCCAATAACCCGGCCGGCAGGTCGCGGCCTCCGCGATCCGGCTCCAGGAAGTGATACTCCATCCCGGGAATCGTGAGAGCGCCCCGTTCGTCGCGCACAGTCCAATTCCGTGGCTCCGCGGAGAGCATTCGGGCGCCCTGGGCGGGATAGCACCGGGGCGGGTAGTGACCCTGCATATCCCGGGCCAGCTTGCATTGGACGATCATCAGGCTGACGCGCTGATCCGGTCCCTCGAGCCCTGCGGGGCTGTAGTCGGTGAAGCGGATATTGCGCAGGGCGTTGGGGTCGAGCAGGTCCAGTGCCGGCTGGGGCAGCGGCACTTCCCGGCCCATCCAGTGACCAACCTGAGTGGGCAGGCTCATGACCGCGCCGCGCGAACGCTCGTGATACTCCTCGTAGGCGTCTGCGGAGGCGTAGTTGGACTGGTGGGCCCAGACGCCCAGCAGCAGCAGGAGGGAGATGCCCGGCATGGTCGCCCAGCGCAGCACGTCGCGTCCGCGCGATCTCTGCGCCGGGAGCGGAAGGGAACTGAATGCGCCGGAACGGGTCATCATCACTTCTCTACTGGGCGGCGAGCCGGTAGCGGTCCACGGGCACGTCGAACCAGCGCAAGGCGCGGACGACGCCCAGCAGGAGCAGGAACGCCAGCGGGAGCATCATCCAGCTGCTGTAGGTGTGCAGCCACTCGAACTCCTCGCGGCTGCGGTTGGCGTACGTCCAGACCAGCGGCACGGTCCGGAGGACGTTGCAGCCGAGGGTGACCAGCGGGCTCAGGATCAGCAGCATCCAGCGCACGCTGTTGCGCATGGGCCAGGCAAAAACGAACGCATAGGTGACGAGCAGCAGCCCGAAGACCATCGGCATGCCGTTGCAGGCATCGGCGATCATGACAGACTTGCCGTCCACGATAAGCGTGTTGCCCGCCACCTGCGACTGGATGCCGATGGCGTCGAGGACGCCGTCGGTCAGCCGGGCCGTCGTCGTCTGAAGCGGGATCGCTAGGCGCTGGCGGATGTACTGCGGCACCGGGATCAGGAACAGCAGCCCGAAAGCCGCCGGCATGAAGCGCAGCACCGATCCCTTGCCGCAGACGCTCACGAACGCGCCCAGCACGATCGCCAGGCTCCCGATGTGGAAGGCGGCGGCGACGTTGTTCCAGAGGCCGAACGTCGCAAAGGCCCAGCCAGCGGCGATCATCAGCACGCCGATCCACCGGCCGGTCACCCGCACGTGCGGCAGGCGTCCGCGGCGAACCCAGAAGAGCCAGAGCACCACGAACGGGGCAAGGAAGACGTGGCTGTTCTCCCCGTTGATGTCCGCCAGCGACCAGGCGTCCACCCAGGCGCGCCACGTCGCCCAGGAGCCCAGTGCCGCCATTGCAAGGCCCACCATGATCAGCCGCAGCGTGAGCCGCGGTGCGCGGCCCCAGAGCGGCAGCGACATCTGCCTCGGACGCGGATCATCCGCCGCGAACACCGGACCGGGCCAGTGCTGTCCATCGGCCGCCCGTGCCCGGACGCGCTGACCCACCACGCGCGAGCGCGCCGGCGAGACCATCGAGGAGGCGGCTTCGTGCTCGCCCTCCGCCGGCCTGTCGGCCGGGAGATCTGACGGTGTGCTCGAAGGTGCCATCGGGGTCATTGGGCGCGGGTTGATAGGTTCTGTCCAATGGCTCCGCGGCCGCGCGGATCGGGGGCCGGATCGCCCCGGGATACTTCAAGGGGAACGTCGGATACCGGTGTCGGGAAGTCGCCTCAGATACCGGCGGCGGTCGCGGTGCGGGCGACGCGCGCGGCCCGGTCCAGCCGGGAAGTGCCGTCGATCCACGTGTAGCGCGTGACCATTGCATCCACGACGCGCGCCTCGCGCGGCACCACCGCGTCCCGACAGACCACCGATCGCACGACCGTAGCGCCGGCTTCAACGCGCGCGCCTGACAGGATGACGGAGTCGTGGATGTACGCCGTCGGATGCACCTCGGCCCCCGGCTCGACCAGCGCGAAATGCTTCTGGAAGTTTTCCGAAAGCGGGTCCGGCTCCGCACCGCGGCCGCGCTGGGAAAGCTTCGCATGAAGCTGCTGAAGCGCGCGGATATAGCCCTCCAGGGTTCTCACGGGCAGGGCGCTCGGCCTGCGGCAGCGCAGGGCCCGGACGGCGAACTGCCGGGCGATCCGGGGAAGCGCCTGCTCCTTCATGTCCACGTAGCCGACGGAACTGATCTGCCGCAGCGTCTTCACGCTCACGAGCATCGCACCCGACGGCGTGCCGTCGTCGTGGGCGATCAGGGAGACGTCGCCTCCCTTGTGCGCCAGCGCCCGCGCGATGACCGTCAACGGCTCCATCAGCACCTGCGCGGCGTTGCAGACCAGCAACACGTCGTCATCGGCATATTCGCCCGCGATGTCGTGGAGCACGCCGCCGGTGCCGCGATACTCGCTTAGGTCGCGATCGACGCTGAAGCCGCCCGCTGGACGGACCGGCCCGTCCAGCCCGTCGGCGCGAGCAGGGGCATCGTGCTCGTCGCTCACCACGACCCGGATCGGCAGGCAGTCCAGCCCGGCAAGCTTCGCCAGGTCGTCCGCCTGCCGAAGCCAGTTGTCCATCAGGCGCTCCCGGTCGTTCACCGGAAGCTCAAGCGCCGGCCGGGCGCAGCTGCGCGTGAAGGCGCTGGGACGCACCTTGCCGCCCAGCAGCACCAGGGCGCGCAGGCGAGCGAGCACCGCCATCGCGTCGGCGCGCCGCTCTCCGATGTCGACCGACAGTTCCGTAAAATCCTCGCCCGGCGCCTCTTCCCGCGCCTTGCGTGCGGCGCGCTGCACAGCAGCCGCGTTGGCATCGCCGTTCAGGCGCGCATCGGCATCCAAGGCTTCGACAATCCGCAGCGTCCCCGCGTGCCGCTTCACAGGCTCCGGTCGCGCCAAGCCCACGCCGCGCGCCACGCGCTCGCCGAACGAACGCGTCATTAGCCGCGCCGCGAACGGCACGCCCACGAGGACATATCGCTTGAACAGCCGGCGGGGCTCCTGCACGAGGCGGTGAAGCCACTCGAACCCGCTGGCCTGCATCCACTGCGGCGCCCGGCGCACCTGCCCCGTCAGGAAGCTGAAGCTGATCCCGACGCCGAGCCACCAGGCCTGCGGCAGGGTGCGGCGGATCTGGTTGATCAGCTTCTCCTGCTTCGGGCTGCCCAGAGCGACGAAGACGATGTCCGGCTTCGCCGCCTGGAGCCTCTCGACCAGCGTCGCCATCTGCACCGAGTCGTACTCGAAGCCAACCGGCGGGCAGTGCGTGCCAGCGACCACGAGATCCGGATAGCGATCCTGGAGCACGCGCGCGGCGCCCTCGGCCGTGCCCGGGTCGCCCCCGAGCAGGTAGACGCGGCGCCCGGCGGCGGCGGCGGCGCCGGAAAGGGAACTGATGAGGTTGCTCCCCGCCACGCGCTGGGGCAGGGGCGTCCCCTTGATCCGGCTGGCCCAGACCAGCGGCATTCCATCGGCCACGACCAGATCCGCCTCCGCGACCAGCGCCGCGAAGGTCATGTTCCTGGTGCAGCGATGGATGTGGTCCAGGTTTGGCGTGACGACGACGCCCCCGCGCCCGCACTCCAACTCGGCAAGGATCGTCTCGATCGCCTGCTCTTCGTTGACCGCATGAAGCTCCACGCCGGCAAGGCGGACGGTCGGGAGGCTCGGCGGGCCCGAAAGCCGCTGGGAGGCCACCTTCGCCTCGGGCCGCTCGACCGAGCTCGCGGCGCCCGCAGACGTTTCGGCCTCCGTCGATTCGTTGTCAGCAGCCGTGTCGTCGCCTGGCACCACGCGGTCGCGCACAGCGGTCGCATCCTCGTCATCGACAAGGGCGGTCGCGGCGTCGGCGGTGCGGTTGGCTTCCGGCTCCAGCCGGGGTTCGACGAACACGGGTGTTGACTCCTCCTTCTCCCGGACGGTCGCGCCGACCGTGGCCGGTCGTTTATGGGCGGCTTCCGTCCCGGCATCCTTAAGGGATGGGCCGGACTTGTCACCTGCTGAAATTGGGGATGGCTTACGGTTCTTGGCCGTGGTCGCACGCCGACGACGGCGGCTCCGCTTGCCGGGGAGAGCCGCCGTGTTTCCGGTCAGGGCAAGAGGATCTTTTTGCGAAGCGCTCAACCGTTTCTCAAGACATCCCAAACCACAAGCCCGGGGGCAAGGGACTTCGGATCAGGGGAGGGTTCCCGAAGGAACGATCTAGTCACTCCAGTACGCGACTGGTCAGTTTCCGAATCCGCCGGAGCCCCAGCCTACCGAGAGTCCTGTGGCTCCGAGCCATATTTTTAACGCCCGATAAACTCACGAGCGCCGTCACGCACGGCCCAGTCTATCCATCGGCACAACCGCGAAAGGGCGTTGTGAGAATCTGGGAAAGCCAAGCGCTCCAGAATCACGCGCCGATGCGCGCGCAGACACGCCAATTCCAGGCCACCGCCTGCAACCTCCGTGCCGTTAGTCTCTTGCGGTTGTAGCGCCCCTGAAGTCCCTGGCGTGCTCCGCCTCGATCTTCCGCGTCGCGCGCTTCTTACCCATCAGCAGGCACATCCACTGATACCTGCGCAGGAAGCGGCGGAACTGCTCGTCCTCGTAGCGCCGGGAGCCGGACAGCCCGCTGCGGACATACCCCCACAGCATCGCGATCCCGCCGATCACGCGGGGCGGGCGGCTCATCCGGTAGATCGCGCTGGCAAGCATGTAGAGCGGCGCGGTGCCCATGAAGTACTGCCCGCGACCGTGGCGCGCCCGGCCGGTCCACCAGCTCTTGTGGCTGGTGCCCATCGGGCGCAGGTGCACGAAACGCAGCTTGGGATCGTCGCGGCTCTCGGCGCGCCAGCCGAGCATCCGGCAACGGTGGCCGTCAATCCCGTCCCACATCACCTCGCGCACGAACCCGCCGATCTGCTCGAACGCCTCGACCCGGTAGAACTTCACCATCCCCACGGCGTTCTCGTCACCGCACATCTCGCTCGTCAGGCGCGTGCCGCGGCGGAAGTAGGGCTTGCCGCTGAACACAGCCAGCCGCCCGTCCGCCTCCATTGCGTCCATCACGTCCGCGAAGTAGGTGGCCGGAAGCTGGAGATCCAGGTCGAGCTTGCAGATGTAGTCGAAGTCGGACGGATCGATCGCGTGGTAGCCGTCGTAGAAAGCGTCGATCACCCCGCCGCCGAGCTTGCGCTCGCCCCGGTCGGGCCGTGTGATCACGCGCAGGTACGGCAGGCGCTCCTGCCAGCGCCGGAGAATCTCGGGCGTGCCATCCTTCGACCCGTCGTCCACCACGATCCACAGGGTCGGCGGCTCGGCCTGCTCGGCGATGCTCCGCAGCGTGACCTCGGCGAACTGCTCTTCGTCACGGCAGGGGGTGATCAGGCAGTAGCGGCGTCCCGGGCGGGTGTCCGACTCCGCGGCGGGCCGGAAGCGAACGGTCGCCCCGGACGATCCCTGGCCGCTCCGGCTGGAGGCAGCGCCCCCGTGCTCATCGTGGCGTGGGGGCTGGTCGGCCCCGGCGCGGGCGGCGGGCGGATTGACCTTCCGCTCGATCTGCGCCGCACCAGGCGCAGCGGCGACACTGGCGGCTGAGCCGCCCATGTCAGAGATCGAACTGGACTGCGGAAGGGAGTTCACCAGTGTCTTACGCGTTCCCTCGATGCCAGCGGCCTCCTGCCTCAACCGGGCCCGGCGCACGGTGGTGCGGCCGCCAGTGTAGCATCGAGCGGCCATGCCGCCGACGCGAGTCGTACCGCCTTCCGACACCCGAGGACGCCTAGGGGGCGGCGCTCGAGCGTCTACATCCTTTACCATATCGGATCGCCCGCTCTTTGTCCCCACGCGGAATGCCTGTTCCGCCCGAGCGTACACCCGATCGGGCCGGGCTGGGAACGCGTCAGCGACGCCTCTGACCGCTAGCCCGCCCGGTCCTCGCCGACTGGCGGCTGTTCGGGACGCTTGTATTCCATGATCCCGGCCCCGCGCCCGGTCAGGCGCGCCAGCAGGAATCGGAGAACTCCCTGGAACTGCGGAAACTTCGCCAGCGTGATCGCGGCGGCGTACAACGCGGCATCCTCACGCGTCTTATCCTCGCGCCGGGCGCGGAGGTAGACCTTCAGGGCCAGGAGGTCGTACAGCTCCAGCGGAAGCAGCCCCAGGAGCCACCACCATCCGCCAAACGCGATTGCAAGGATCGTCACCGAGGCCGCTGCCAGCAGGGGAGGCCCCAGGCCCCAGGCGATGGTGCTTCTGGTTTCCCGGTGCCAGATCCGCTGCGTGCTGTGGCGGTGCTTCTGCGAGACCTGCGCCTGGGCATAGCCGAACCGCACCGCGCGGCGCCACCACTGGGAGAAGCGCGTCATGGCGGCGTCGTGGAGGGCCATGTCCGCCTCCAGGCGCCATAGGCGCCAGCCGCGCTCGCGGAGCCGCACGCACATCTCCGGCTCTTCCCCGGCGATGAGGGACGGGTCATACCCGCCGACCTGGCCCAGCGCCCGCACGCGCAGCATCGCGTTCCCGCCGACGGCGCGGGTCTCGCCCGCCGGGGCCTGCCATTCCATGTCGCACAGGCGGTTGTAGATCGTCGCTTCGGGGAATCGCTCGCGCAACCGCCCGGCGACGCCGGCCAGGAGATCATCCCCACGCAGCTTCGCGACGGCGGCGGCGAGCCAGCCGGGCGACATCTCGCAGTCGGCGTCCAGGAACTGCACGAATTCCACTTCCGGCCTTCGGCGCAGGAGCTCGGTGAGGCCGGCGTTGCGCGCGCGGGCGGCGGTGAAAGGAGTGGAGAGATCCAGGTCCACCACGATCGCGCCCATCTCGCGCGCCCGCTGCAGCGAGCCGTCTGTACTGCCGGAGTCGACGTAAACCACCGCGTTCGGCGCCTGGGCGAGGGCGGCGCGGAGGCAGGTCACCATCCGCTCCCCCTCGTTGCGTCCGATGGCCACGACGCCAACGGCTGCGTCGGGCGTCGTCAATGCTCGCGCATCTTGGCCGTCGTGATCGGGCATCTCAGGGTCGCGTTGTGTGAACAGGATCGTCGGCGGGCTCATCGATCGAGCCCGAAGCCGCGGCGCCAGACGCTGTGACGCGCGAAGTCGGCCAGGAAGCGCGCCGGATCCGGGTCGGGCTTGCGCTGGATCCGCCGGCGCAGGCGCCAACTGGCGAAGCCGGCCATGAAGAGGGTATCGGCCATCAGCGTGCGCACCGCCCCGAGATGCTTCAGGAAGTAGCGCCGGCGGCTGTCGAACCAGTAGTCGGCGCGTCGCCTGTTCCGCTGCGCGTCGTTCATGCCGCTGGCCTGGCCGACGAGGTGCACGACGCGGCTGTCCGGGATGTACCAGCAGGTCCATCCCTTCTTTCGCGCCCGCCGGCACAGGTCCACCTCCTCGAAATACATGAAGTAGGCGTCGTCCATCAGGCCCACCGCCTCGAACACCTCGCGGCGGACCAGGAGGCTCGCGCCGGAGAGCCAGTCGATCTGCGACCGCTGCGCCGGCGGCTCCGGTGCGATGACGCTCCGCGAGAGCAGCCGGCTCAGGAGGCCGAGGCGGACGCCGTTGTCCACCTCGCCGGCGACCGAGGGAAAGCGAAATGCCGAGCGCTGCGGCGTGCCATCCGGATCTTCCAGCCGGCTGCCCGCCAGCCCCGCACGGGGTTGGTCGTTCATGAACGCCACCAACGCCAGAAGCGCGCCCGGGCGGACGATCGTGTCCGGATTCAGCAGCCAGAAGTAGTCGGGGGGCGCCGGCTCCTCGAGCGCGGGGCGGATGGCGGCGTTGTTGCCAAAGGCGAATCCGCCGTTGCGCGGGACGCGGCGCAACTCGGCCCAGGAGGCCCATCCGCGCGAGGCGATCGCCTCCTCGATCCGGTCCGGCGAGCCGTCGCCGCTGGCGTTGTCCACGATCTCGACGCGGACGGCGCCAAACTGCCCGGAGACGGATTCGACTTCCGGCTGGAGCGACTCCAGGCAGTCGATCACAAGCCCCGGCGTGCGGTAGTTGACGATGACCACGAGGGTCGTCTTCATCGCGCCCGATACATTGGAGTGTGGCCGATCCATCGACGTTACGCCGTCTCCGCCCGGTCAGGGTAGCCGACGGGAGCCGTCGACCCGTCATTGGCCTCGCCGGCGAAGCGCCGCACCAGCGGCGGGCGCTCGCGCTCCCCGGCAATCGCACGCCACGCGGTGACCAACGCCAGGCTCGTCAGCGCGATCTGGAGCGGTTCCAGCGGGAATGCAAAACGCGCCGCCGTGATCGTCAGCGTGTACATCAGCAGGCTCGTCCCAACGATGACCGCAGGCCAGCCGAGGCGCCAACCAAGCCGCATCGCGAGCACGAGACCCACGATGCTGCCGATCAGCAGGATCGCGCGTGTGGTGAAGTAGACGAAGAACCGGTCGCGACTCTTGGGATTGTCCCACTCGGCCCAGAGCGTCTTGCCCAGGCGCAGGGCGCACAACTCGACGTAGCGGCCGGGATTCTCGCGGATGAACGTCGTGGCGTAGCGCTTCCAGATTTCCTCGCGCTCCACCGTGCGGGCGCCCGAGAGCTCCTGCCGCTGCTCGTCGGTGAGCAGGTCGTATTGGCGCAGGTTGTCCACGCCATGTTCGCGGAACCGCTCGAGCTGCTCGGCCGTGAGCGCCGGGCGGTCGGTGCCGGATGAGTTGGGGTTGTTCCCCTTCCAGACATTGACCCAGAATGTGCTCTTCACAGGCACGAGGGCGCCGTGAACCAGCCAGTTCCGGTAGGTCCACGGGCCGATGATGACGATGGCGCATGCGAGCAACACCGCCGCGTTCCGCAGCCGGATAGGCGTGGGGAGGCGCCGGTGAGCGAGGATCATGAGCCCCGCCAGGGCCATCGGCGGAAGGAGCACCGGCTCGGTGAGCGCGCCGATGCAGCCGATCACGCCGAAGGCGACCCAGGGAAGCAGCCGTCCGCTGTCGACGCTCCGGTACCAGAGCACGATCATCAGGAGCGTGCAGAGCGTGATCAGCGTGATTGCCTGCGCGTAAGAGGTCGCGTAGAGCTGCGTCGGCCAGATCGTCAGCAGCGCCGACGACAGCAGGGCGACCACATGCGCCCCGCCCACCAGCCGAACGGCCACGTAGAGCAGCGGCACCGTCGCCGCGCCGGCGAAGGCGTTGAGCAATTGCGCCGTGAAGTAGGCGGCGGGGGAATCGATACCGAAAAGCCAGTAAAGCCCCGCCAGCAGGAGCGGGTAGGGTGGGGACTGAACGCTGCTGGGCTCGTAGACGCCGTACTGCGTGTACTCGGCGGCCTCGTTGAAGGAGAACCCGTTGCCAAGCAGCAGGCTCGTCGCCAGTGACGAATGCTCCATCGCCGAACCGCTCTGGAAGTCGCCCCGCAGCAGGATCAGCGCCACGCGCGCCGCAAGGGCGCTGATGGTGAGGACCCAGACCACGGCCGGGATGCCCAGGGGTGCGGCGGCGCCGTACCCGGGCTCGATCAACGTATCGGAGCTCGCGGCGTCGTTCGGGCCGGCGCCGGACTCATCCTGGGACTGGCTGGCGGTTTGGATCATCGGTTATCGGGCGGCTCTCGGCCGCCAGGGGCGCGGGCGGTGGTTCCGGGGAGATGCTATCGCCGAACCCGCAGGTTTGCGGGGGGGGGGCGGCCTCAGGAAGCATCGGCCCCGGAGGGCATGGGGTTGAGGGGGATCAGCGGGCTGCCAGCCGTACCTGGCGCCGTGCGAAGGCGCCACGACGCTGGGGCGGCGGCGCCGATGTCTGCGCCGCGTCGTCCGCCTCGTAGTCCGGTAGCCTGCCGGCGGCGCGGATGAACACCTGCTGACACATCGTCACCGTCAGGCCGAGCAGGATGATGAAGAGGCGCGAATAAATGAACCCGAAGAAGACGGTGTACATCCCGAGCATCGTCCCGACGAGCCCCGCGACGCCCGCCGCAACCGGCACGCGGGCCGTGCCGTCCCTGACGCTCAGGACCGCCATCCCGCCGTAAATGTTCACGATGCTGAGCAGGAACAGGAAGGCGAAGAGGTAGAGCCACCCCTGCCGCAGGATGAAGAGGAGGTAGGCGTTGTCGAGGCTTTCCAGGCCCGTCGTGTTGATGTCCCACGTGATCCCGTAGCCCCACAGCCCCGCCCGGGTCACTTCCGGCCAGACGGTCTGGATGATCACGTGACGCATGTGGTAGCTGCTGTTGAACGCCTGGTCCGGGCGCTCCGGCAACTCCGGCGGGGTATTTACCAGGTGAGCCGTGAAGACCGCGTAGCTGATGATGACGACGATTGACAGGGGCAGCAGCAGGTAGCCGGTGAGCCGCGAGAGGCGCGCGGTGATGAAGATCGCCCCGATCGCCGCCGCCGCGACGAAGCTGGTGAAGCTGAGGCTCGCCAGCGTCATGATCAGCGACGAGCCGACTCCCAGTGCCACCCACGGGGTCTTGAGCGTTCGTCCGCTCGTGCACGCCAGCACGGAGATGATGCACGCCAGCAGCGCCCCCCCGTTGCCGAGGTCGATCGGGTGGGAGAAGCTCGCCTGCGCCCGGAACAAGCCGAACCGGCCCAGCACCATCACCCAGTTCGTGCTCGTCAGGCCGAAGGGCGCCAGGATCTTGCGGGTGAAGAAGTAGGGGTCGATGCGCATCTCGTAGAGCGCCACGACCCCCAGCATCATGGCCAGCCCGGCCAGCAGCTGCGCCGCACGCAGGCGGTAGTGCCGGTAGGTGAACGCGATGCGCGCCATGAAATACGGCACGAGCCACTCAAAGAACTCCTGGCCGGCCGTCGACACGCCCGTCCAGAGCTGTTCGGCCATCATCGAACTGACGATCGCGACCACGCTCAACGCGATCATGGCCGCGTCCACGAGGTGGAAGCGGAACCGCAGCGGCTCCCCTCCCTTCAGGAGGAAGGCCAGCACCGTTCCGTACCCGACGCCGGCGAGTGTCGTGATGTCGGGAAGGCCGGGAATCTCCAGCGGCCGCACCGTGAAGACCAGCAGGAGCGACGGCAGCAGCACGTACGTGAACGTTGCCGCCACGCCGACGCGCAGCGTTACGATGAATGCGGCCGTCAGGGTCGCGAGGATGACGAGTGTCGGGATCACTGGGCGCGGCCTGAAGGGGTTTCGTCGTCGGCGGAGGCTCCCGCGGCAGAGCCGGCGAGAGCCGGCGGATCGCCCGAACCGGCGGGCCGCTCAGGGTGCTGCGGGTGCGATGATAACGGCGGGTCGGAGAGGCCGCGGCCCCCAATTCGGGGGGCCTTCGCCGTGTTTCCCTTGGCGGCGTGGGCCATCCCGGGGGAGTCGGCGTCATCGCGCGAGGTGCGGGCGATGAGAAAGGTGGGACGCCCCTTCACCTCGAGGAAGATGCGGGCCAGGTACTCGCCGATGATCCCCAGCGACACCAGCTGCACCGCCCCAACGAACAGCACGACGGCGGCCAGGGAGGGCCAGCCCCGCTCGAAGTTGGTGATCCGGAAGATGCCGTCGATCACCACCCAGACGAGGAATGCCGCCGACAGCAGGGCGCAGAGCACGCCCATCCGCGTCACCAGGCGCAGGGGGACGCTGGAGAAGCTGACCAATCCGTCCGCCGCCAGCCGCACGAGCTTGCTGAAGGTGTACTGCGGCACGCCCGCCGCCCGGGCGTCGCGCTCATACTCGATGCCGGTCTGTTTCAGCCCGACCCACGTCCGCAAGCCGCGGACGAAACGCTGTTGCTCCGGAAGACCGTTCAGCAGGTCCACTGCGCGGCGATCCATCAGGCAGAAGTCGCCGGAGTCGAGGGGAATCTCCATCTCCGCCGTCATCGCCATGAGGCGGTAGAAGGCCCAATAGGCGAAGCGCTTGCCGATCCACTCCTTGCGCTTGCGCCGCACGGCGAACACGACCTGGAACCCCTCGCGCCACTTCTCCAGGAAGCGCGGCAGCACTTCCGGGGGATCCTGGAGATCGCAGTCCATGATGGCGACGACGTCCCCGCGCGCCACCTGGAGGCCCGCCGAGATCGCCGCCTGGTGGCCGAAGTTGCGCGTCAGGTGCACGGCATGCACGTGCGGATCGCGTGCCGCGAGCGCGTCGAGCATCTCTGGAGTCCGGTCGCGGCTGCCGTCGTTGACGAAGACAAGTTCGTAGTCCAGCCCCATTTCCGCCAACTGCGGGCCAACGCCGGTGAAACGGTCGTAGGTGAGCTGGAGAACGTCCTGCTCGTTGTAGGCCGGGAGCACCACGCTCAGGAGCTGGCGCGGCATGCCCGCCTCGCGAAGGGAGTCCTTCGCGGTCGCTGCGCCGGCGAGACGTTCCGTTCCTGCGTGGCTCATGTGACTCATCGAGGGGTCGGTCTTACTTGATATCGGCTCGGGCTCCGGCTCCCGCGGTCATGTTCCGGCAACCACGGCGGCCCCCTTGGCGGATCCGGCGGGGGCTTCCATCGACGCCTGCAATCGGGCAGTGTCTCGAGGTGCGCCGCAGGCTTCGGCGAGGGTCACCTCGAACTGGTCGGTCGCACGGTCCCAGCAGTGCTTCTGCGCCGTCTCCCAGGCCGCGTCGCTCATCCGGCGCCACGCCTCAGGGGACATCGACGCGATTTCGACGATCGCCTCGGTCATCGATTCCGGATCCTCCATGCGGACCAGCCGCCCGCCTCCCTCGGCGATCAGCTCCGGGGCGGCCCCGGTGGGCGTGCCGATCACAGGCGTCCGGCAGGCCATCGCCTCGAGGATCGGCAGCCCGAACCCTTCACAGCGGCTGCCGAAGAGGTAGGCGTCGCACGAGGCGTAGAAGCTGGCGATCTCTCGCTGCGGGGGCTGCACCTGTAGCGGCGTACCGGGGGGCAGGGGGATGCGTTCAAACTCCCCCTCTGGGCCGAACGCCTTGAGACGGATCCCCGGAATACGTTCACGCGCCAGTTCGAAGGCCCTTACGGAGATGTCGGCCCCCTTGAACTCGCGCGGGTGGTACATCAGTCCGAACGTCGGCTTCTCGTTGCGCTGGCGGGGCGGGGCGTTGAACAGGTCGGTATCCACCGCGTTGTTGATGAGCGTGGTCTCCACCCCGAACTCGCGCTGCCCGAGCTCCTGGAGCCAGCCCGCGACGACGATGCGTGAGAAGTCGGGCAGCGACCAGGTCGCCGCCGTGCGGGCGCGGGTGTCCGGGTCATCGGTAAAAATCCGCTCGTCATGCTGGATCAGGTGGACCTTGCGGCCCTTGGATGCGGGCATTCGCGCCACCCACTCGGCGGTCTCCCACCAGGTGGCGACGATGACGTCCGCGTCCGGCACGTCCCGCGCGGTGACGGGGCCGGGGCCGGGGATGCGCTTGTGCAGGTGCGGGAACGCGTCGAAATGCGTGGGCGTCGGCGGGGCGCGAAACTGCCCGTGCGTGGCGCGCAGCACGGCGTCCTTGATGCGGTACTTGAGCGCGATCGGCCGGCGACCGCAGCTGACCACGGTGACGTCGTGTCCGCGTCGCGAGAGGCGGTCCGCGTAGATCGCGACGACGCGCGATCCGCCATCGAGCGAGGTGAACGGGAGGACGAACGTAACACGCATGGGTTTGAGCTACATCGACGGATGCGAAGCCGCCCTTTGGCGGAGCGGGCGCTGCGGCGGCGGGATCGTCCTGCCGGGCACCGGGCGGGGTGGCGTGGGCCTTATCGGACGGCTGATCGCACGGCTTCCGCCACGACCCGTGCAAAGGCAGGGAAACTGTAGCGATGCTGCACGAGCACCGCGCCTGCCACCTCCCGCGCCTGGCGCGATGCCGGACGCAGGAGCAGGTCGATGACCGCCGCGGAGAAGGCCCGGGCGTCGCCGGCCGTCACCACGGGAGAGGACGGGCCGCGGCCCAGGTCGTCGTAACCTCGGCGGGCGTGGGGGGTAGCCACGCAGGCCCGGCCGAGGGCCGCTGACTCGACGAGCTTGATCTTCGTACCGCCTCCCCACCACGTTGGGGCGATCGTACAGGCGCAGCGTTCATACTCGCTACGAAGATTCTCAGCGAAGCCGACCACGTCCACGCCTGGTCGCTGTCCCCACGCCTGTCGCCTTTGCTCCGTGAGGCCGCGCCCCACGATGCGCAGATTCGCATCCGGGACCTCCTGCCTCACGCCGCTCCAGCAGTGGTCCAGGAACCAGTCGAGTCCGGTGACGTTCGGCCCAAACTCCAGATCGCCGACGAACAGCACGTCGCGTGCGGGCGGTGCCGAGGGGGCCAGCGGAACCAGGCGTTCGGGATCGTCCTGATCCGCGTAGGGGATGTTCAGCAGGAGCACCGGCGACTGCCCGAGCCGGCGCAGCTCGGCTTCATCGTCGGCATTGGTGACGAACAGCCGGTTGAAGGCCGGAAGCGACCGGACACACCGCTGCCGCACCGTTCGCCGCGCGATCATCATGCCGAGTTTCCCGCTCAGGCCGGGCCAGGGCTGGGCGCGGAACCGGCTCTCGAGCGTGAGCCAGTCCACGTCGTCGAGGTCCACGAGCACGCGCGGCTCCTCCACGGGGTTCCGGCGATCCAGCCCCGCGACGAGGGCGGTCTGGAGGTATCGCGACACGACCAGGGCGTACCGATCGGCCCGCTCATTCACCCAGCGCGCGGCGTCCGCATGAGGGGCGTAGCGGTGCCGCCAGACTCGGCGGACATGATCGAGCGCCCACAGCGAGCCGAAGCCGGGGGGCGACAGCCGGGGGCGCGGCCGGATGACGGTCGTGGCATCGAACGTGAACGTTGCGACGACGCCGTGAGCACGCAGCTCGTCCCAGTCCGGCAGGGCGGGCGCCGACTGCGGGAGAACGGCGAGGATCTCCACCGCGTAGCCCGCCCGCTCGAGCGCCTGGCGCAGCAGGTCGGTGCGCTGCGCCCCGCCGTTGCGGTGGAGGGGCCAGGGCAGCACGCTGGTGACCAGCAGTGCCCGATGGGGCTTTCCGGTGGATCGGCCGGGCATGGAGGAGGGAGGATGGGGCACGCCGGCTCAGGCGGCAACGCCGGAACGCCCAAGCCGGTCCGGCGGACTGGGCATCGGCTTGAGCAACGACGTCATGAGAAGCGACCAGCCGCGGCGATCCAGCGGTTGCTTATGCACCGCCTTGAGCCCGTAGATGATCGCGGTGCTCCGCTGGGCGTGCCGGAAAGCCCACCAGCCGTACTGGCACAGGAACTGGTATCGCGACTGCTCACCACTGGGCCGCCACGGCGGGGGGGCGACGAACGAGCGGTTCAGCCCGCGGCGAACGTAGGCCTTTTCGCAGACATAGCGGATGCAATGCGCCTGCTCCTCGGCGCGCGTCTCGCTGATGCTTCCGGCGTGCTGGCGATAGCGCAGCAGCACCTGCGGGATGCAGGCCAGTTGCCCGACCTCGCCGAGGCGGAGCCACATGTCCAGGTCCTCGGCCTGGGGCGCCTTCGGGTCGTAATCGCCGACCTGGTCCATGGCGCTTCGGCGGATCATGGCGACGGGCTGGCAGATGGGCGTGCTCCCGGCGAGGCAGCGATCCTGGAGATCGGCGTCCCCCTCGGGCGGCCACTCCCGTCGCAGGAGCCGGCCTGCGGCGTCGATGAGGTCGTAGGCGCCGCCGACCATGACGACGTCGGGACTCTCACGCAGTGCCTTGACCTGCACCTCGAAGCGCTCGGGCAGGGCGACGTCGTCGCTGTCCATGCGCGCCAGGAACTCGCCGCGACATTGCCGCAGCCCGAAGTTGGCCGACGAGACGATGCCCCGGTGCGGCCTCAGGAAGAGGCGGATCCTCGGGTCGCGCTTCTCGAATGCGTGGAGCAGCGCACGGGAGCCGTCGGTGCTCCCGTCATCCACGATCACGACTTCAAAATCGCGGAATGTCTGCGAGAGGATCGACTCGACCGCCTCGGCGAGGTACCGCTCGCCGTTGTAGACGGTCATGAGCACCGACACGACCGGTCGGCGCGCGCTGTCGACTGACTGGGATGGCGAACCCTCCATGCTTCTCTCCCCGCATGAAACCAACCCACTGAAGCCGGGGGAGCGTCCGATGCATCTCCCGGCAGGCCCACGCTACAGTTTAACCCGATTTTGCGGGAACACCAATCGATCGCTGGCCTCGCGCCGCGATCGGGCCGCCTCCTCCCAGGCCGGGGGGAGCGGGGCATTCGTCTGGGTGGCCGACGGCTCCAGCAGCAGTTCGTCGGGCCAGTGGCCCTCGATCCATCGCCTGGCCGGCTCCCGCAGGTGTCGCTGGAAGAAGCCCAGGATGTAGGCGGTTCCCTCGAGCCACTGGCGCGTCGAGATGAGTCCGAGCACGCGTGCACGGTCCCATATCCGGCTCGCCTCCCGGATCCCCGCCCGCTGGCGAACGTTGTCCGCCGCGTTCCAGAACGCGCCACCGACCAGCAGCCGGCGGCGCTCGGTCAGCCGTCCTGCCCGGCGGATCATGAACAGGAGCCGCTCGGCCAGCACCGCGCGCCACCGCCAGTGCGCTGCCCGGATCGAGGCGAGGCCGATGCTCCCGCGCGCGGCGCCGCCGACCCGCCAGTGAAAGTCGTACGAACGCGTGCGGTCGTAGCGCAGGCCCAGCAGCAGGGCACGCACGTGGTAATCCAGGTCCTGCCCGCTGGGCGCCTGCTCGTGCCAGGGGCCAATCCGCTCGACCGCGCTGCGGCGCCATGTGGGGCCGGTCGTCTGCCACGGGATGTCGCGCGACAGGAAGCGATCCAGATCCTCGTCGGGCGTGTCCGGTGTGGTCGTCGCGGGGTCCGTGTTCCACAGCGCGGCCATGTCCCCCGGTGTACGCCGGAAGCAGCGCGCCTGCGTGACGAGGTAATCGACGTCCGGCCGCTCGTTCATCGCCGCCACGCGCTCGGCGACGGCGAACGACTCCATGATGTCGTCGCTGTCGAGGAAGACGATCAGGTTCGCGCGGCTCGCGGCGAAGCCCTGGTTTCGCGCGGCACACGCCCCGGTTGCGGGCCCGGCGCGACGCACGAGCCGAATGCGCTCGTCCTCCCTGGCGGCGGCCCGGACGTAGCCGATCGTCCCGTCGGTGCTTCCGTCATCGACGACAATTCCCTCCCAGCGCGGTTCGGACTGCGCGACGAGGCTGCCCAGCGTCTCTGCCAGCAGATCGCGCCGGTTCTTTGCGGGGATGATGAAGGAGATGAGGGGGTCCGACATGCCTCCGCCTGGCCCCGGGAAATCAGGTGCTGCCCGCCACAACCTTCATCGGCGATCCGCCGGCGGGTGAAGCGACATTTCCGCCCCCGGCGGCCCCGCGCGGGCGGATCAGCCAGAGGAGGATGTCCGGGAGGTTGGCGACCTTCCCGAGGCCGGTCAGGCGCCGGAAGAGGTCGATATCCGGCTGGAGGGTCTCGGGAAACCCGCCCGCGGCGTCGATCGCCGATCGCCGCATCATCGCAGTTCGCCATGAGAGGGCGATCTCGTCGCCCGTCTGAAGTCGGGAACAGATCTCGGCATGCTCCGCCGGCGGGGAGGTCTCCCCCAGCAGGTTGCGCCGATCGTCGAACTCGCGCGTGCATCCGCCGACAAGGACCACCTCGGGATGCTCGCGCAGGTGTCGGACCTGGCATGCCAGCCGCCCGAACCGCGCCGTCGCGTCGGCGGCCATTCGCGCCACGAACTCCCCGCGGGCCTCCGCCAGCCCCATCCGCAGCGCCTGCACCAGGTCGCGGCGCTCCAGGCGCAGGGGACGGATGCGTGCATCGATGGCTGCCAGGCGCCGGATGATGGGCCACGTGCCGTCAGTCGAGCCGTCGTCGACCACGATGAGCTCGAAGTCCTGCCACTGCTGCGAGAGGATGCTGCGGATCGACTCCTCCACGGTGCGCCAGGCGTTGTGCACCGTCATTAGCACCGTGACGGCCGGGGCCGCCGAGCCGTCGAGGCGGTGCAACAGGTACTCGGGTCGCCGACGCACGAGCGGAACGACGTCCCACCGCCGCTCCAGCAGCTCGTTCATGAAGGCGGTGTATTTCGGCCAGCGTCCGGTGAGTAGGTAGGCGCGGCCCAGCAGGTAGTCGCGCGCGGAGATGACGCGCCGTCGGCGGAGCGAGTTCCAGAGCGTCCTTGCCTCCCGAAAGCTCGCGCGCTGCGCGATCAACTGGGCTGCGCCCCAGTACATCCCGACAAACATGCGCCGGCGCAGCGGTGTCATCAGGCCGGCCTCCTCGATCACCTCGCGGACGCCGTCGTAGTTCACCGGCCGCGCCCGAGCGTGTACGGCGGCCGTGCCCGCCTCGAAGGTCTGCTTGCCGATGGAGGAGCGCGCTTCGGAGGGCCGGCGCCAGTAGCAGTCGATTTCGTTAAACTTCTCGTACGTCAGCCCGGCCGCCAGCGCACGGACATGGAATTCCCAGTCCTGGCTGCTGGGCACCTGCTCGTTCCAGGGAGCGAAGCGGGCCAGGGCGTCGCGGCGCCAGATGGGCGCGGTCGTCTGCCAGACGTTGTCGCGGGAAAGAAAGCGGTCGAGGTCGCTCTCGCCCGGCCTGCCCGAGAAGGTGTTCCACGTGAACGGCAGATCGCCCGGCCGCTCCATGAACAGCCCACACTGAAAGACGGCGAAATCCAGCTCCGGCCGGGAGCACATCACCTCGAGCCGGCGCTCGACGCAGCCGGGGGCGACGGCGTCGTCGCTGTCGAGGAAGATGATGAGTTCGCTCCGCGCCTGCTCGACGCCGTAGTTGCGCCCAGCGGGTGCGCCCGAGCGATCCGCCGGAAGCGGCACGTGGCGGATGCGATCGTCGTCCAGGGAGCGGATCAGTCCGGCGATGTCCTCGGTGCTGGCGTCGTCGACGACCAGGGCCTCCCAGTCGGACGCCGTCTGCGCCTGCAGGCTCGCCAGCGCCTCGGCGAGCTCGCCGGCGCGATCCTTGGTCGGGATGATGAAGCTGACGGCGGGCATCCGGGGGGAGCCAGGCGAACGCCGGGCGGCGCACTCTAGTCGATCTCGTGCCAGCTTGCCGGCAGGATGACCGATGACTGGAGATCGTTGGGAATCTTCCCGGTGCCCAACAGGTCGCTGAAAATCACCTGGAGATCCGCCGCCCGCTCGACGCGCTCGAGGATCTTGTAGCCGTCGGAAATGACAAGCTCCACCCCGTACGTGCCTGTTCCCAGCGGAAGGGAAGGCACATCGCAGCGCAGCGTCGTGCTCGCGGCCCCCTTCATCGTCAGGCCGCTGTGATACTCGCTGTGGAAGAAGGCCACGCGCTGCCCGCGCCGGTTCCGGAGGGCGACGCCGCATGTGAAGACGCCCGGCTCGTCGAAGTCCTTCATCCCGATCTCGAACGTGACGGGGGCGCCGGTCGGCAGCACCGTTGTCGGCTTCCCGTCCGAACCGCTGATCGTCAGGGAGTGGAAGATCGGCGGGCGCTTCCGGTCCTGCGTACGCGGGCGCTCGGCGACGGCAAGGCTGTCATACTCCCCGCCGTTGCCGAGGTACTCGGCGATTCCCTCTTCCGTGGGCATTTTCGGCCCGACGGTGCCGTCCTTCACGATCATGACGCTGCTGCAGAGTCCGGCGACGGCATTCATCTGGTGGGAGACGAACAGGATCGTCCGCCCCTCCTTCACGACGTCGTCCATCTTCCCGAGGCACTTGGCCTGGAAGGCGGCGTCGCCGACGGCGAGCACCTCGTCGACGATCATGATCTGCGGATCGAGGTGTGCCGCGACAGCAAAGGCAAGCCGCACGTACATGCCGCTGGAGTAACGCTTGACGGGCGTGTCGAGGAAGCGCCCGATCTCGCTGAAATCGACGATGTCGTCGAACTTCGCGCTGATCTCTGATCGCGGCATCCCGAGGATCGCGCCGTTCAGGTAGATGTTTTCCCGTCCCGTGAGCTCCGGGTGAAAGCCGGTGCCCACCTCCAGCAGCGAGCTGACGCGCCCCCGCATTACCGCCCGGCCGGCCGTCGGCTCCACGATGCGCGAGAGGATCTTCAGGAGCGTGCTCTTTCCAGCCCCGTTGCGCCCGATGATGCCGATCGTCTCTCCCGGCTCGATCGTGAAACTCACATCGCGCAACGCCCAGAACGTGTCGGGCGCGTCGGACCAGTCCTCGCTGAGCCGCCGAAGCTGGCGCAGCGGGGACCGCAGCCACTGCCCGAACTGGTCGCGCCAGCCCGCAGCCGCCTGCTCGGCGAGGCCGATGCGGTATGCCTTGGAGAGATTCTCGACCTGTATGGCGTGCATGGGATCGGCTTCAGGCGATGTCCGCGAACCGGCGTTCCACACGCCGGAAGTACCAGACGCCCACCAGCAGCAGCAGGGGACACAGGATCAGGCTGCCGACCAGCAGTTGTGGACGCCACGGCTCGCCCACGAGTGCGCTGCGCCAGCCGGAGACGATTCCCGCATACGGATTCAGCGCCATCAGCGACTGCCACCGCCCGAAGATGCTCGGCGGGAAAGGAACGCCGCTGAGCCACAGGCCGAACTGCGTGATGAACGGGATCAGGAACCGCAGGTCGCGATACAGCACCGTGAGCGCCGAGAGCAGGAACGCGGTGCCGACCGCGGCGATCACCGTCAGCACGAGCAGCGGAATGACCGCCAACGCCTGCCAGGACGGAACGAACTCGCCCCTGGCCACGTACCACCCCGCCAGCGCCAGGAAGACGGCGAAGCTGATCGCCATGTCCACCAAGCCGCCCCCGGCGCTCGTGGCCGGGATAAAGAGGCGCGGCAGGTAGATCTTGCTCATCAGCGCCTGCTGGTTCACCAGCGACAGACCACCGTCGCTGATGGAGCGCTGGAGGTAGATCCACGGCAGCAGGCCGGCCAGCATGTAGAGGAAGTACGGGGCCTGCACCTCATCCGAAAGGCCGGCGAAGCGGCCGAAGACGCCGTAGACGAGCGTCTGGAGCACCGGCACGGCCAGCGCCCAGGCGAACCCCAGGACGGCCATCTTGTACTTGACCTTCACGTCGCGCCAGACCAGGAAGTAGAGCAGTTCCCGGTAGCGCCACATCTCCTGCCAGTCGATGCCGCGGTACCCCTTGCGCGGCTCGATGACAAGCGTCTCGAGCTCCCGCTCCGCGGGAGCGGGGAGAGGCGGTCCGCCGGCGCGCGGAACGTCGGCGAGCGTGGACTCTGCGGTCTGTGTCGGCACGGCGAGGCTGGATGCTAGGTTCGGCGGCATGCGCGGCGCGGGTCGCCCGATAAACGGAGAGAGGCGCGCCTGGAAAAAGAGGCGTCCGCCCGGCATGCATCGGCCGATCAGGGGGTCGCCATTGGCGATCACGCCGGAAGTGCCGGTTCAGAGCGGCATGCCGAAGTCGGGCTTTGGGCCGCGTCCGAGAACCCAATCGTACACCGCCAGGCTCTGACGCGCCTTCACCGGCCAGGTGAACTTCGCGTTCACCCGCTCGATCGCGCGTAGCCCCTTCTCATCCGCCAGGGAAGGACGCGCCACCACCTCCTCCAGCGCCGACCGGACGGCAGACACGATCTGCTCGCGGTGCCCCAGCGGAATCAGCCATCCCGTCTCAGGCGTCACTAGCTCCGCCGGCCCGCCATATTCGACGACCATCGCCGGCAAGCCCACCGCCATCGCCTCGAGGGCGACGCCGCCGCCGAACTCGCGGATGCTCGGGAAGACCATCACGTCCGCTTCCGACAGCACTTCCTGGACCTTCGTGTGCTCGACCCATCCGCCGAGCCGCACGCCCGGAAGGCCGGCGGCCAGACGCTCCAGCTCCGGCTTCAGCGGGCCGTCGCCCCAGATGTCGAAGGTGACCTCTCCGCGCTCCAGCAGCGGGCGCGCGGCCTCCAGCGCAATGTCCGGCCCCTTGTAAGGCACCAGCCGGCCGAGGAACGCCAGCCGGACCGGACGCGCGGCCTGCCGCTCACGGCGGCGCGTGAAGCGGGCCGGATCCACGGCGTTCTCGGGGATGTACACGCACCGGTCGTGGTAGCGCTCCGGCATCTGCTTCCACGTGTCGCGGCTTCCGATGATCAGCGCCGCCGCGTTGCGCCGCACCGAGCGATAGCCCGGCAGGAGCTTGTGGCCCGAGCGGACGTAGCTGAGCCACTCCCGCTCGCGCCGGCGCGCCTGGTCGAAGGCGCGCGGCCAGGGCACGCCTCCGTTGATCGGACCCCAGACGAACGGGACGCCGATCTTCCTGCACCACTTCGCGATTCGCGGCGCCGCGGTGGGGGAGAGGGGCGTGAGCTGGTGCACGAGGTCGAACTCTCCGGCGCGCAGGCGCGGGCCAAGCTGCTTCCAGAGCAGGCGTTCAAACCAGGGATAGGCCAGGGAATAGGCGGCGGTGCGGAGCGTCCACCCCTTGCCGCCGCGTCCGCCGAGCAGGTTGGCCATCTTGTACAGCGGCGCGGCGACGCGCTCGTGGTCTATCACTGTGAAGTCCGTGCCTTCGACGAGGCCGGCCCGGACGAGCGCCTCGCGGTTGCGCTGCTGGGTGACGAGGTGGACCTGCGCGACGTTGCGCAGGGCGGCGTAGTGCGACCAGGCCTCCAGGGGAACGCTTACCCACTCCGGGTTGCAGTTCTCCGCGACAACGAGCACACGCGGCGTGGGCATGGCCGGAGTGTATCGGCATGTGCCGTCGATGGACGCCGGCGACCGCCGCGGATGGCGTGGGGAGCTCCACATCATGCGGCAATGCGCAGGTCGGCGCGAGAAAACAGACGGGCCTCCGGGCAACGCACCCGGAGACCCGTCTCACGCCAGATGACTCTGGTTTGAATGTCAATGCCACCCCACCCCGTCGGCTGCCTCAGGCAGCCATCGCCACGGGAACCCCGTGCTGGTTCAGCACCATCGCGACCGTGCCAGCCGGATCGGCGGAGCCGAAGCTGTCGTTGCCGACCACGTCGTACGCCAGCCACTGCGAGGGCGTCATGTAGTTCGACTGCACGTTGCCCTGGCCGACATAGTGGACGCCGCCGTTGGCCCAGTTGTCGCCGTTGTTCTGCGGCCAGAGGTTGCCGTCGATCTTGAGGAATCCATCGAGGCTCTCCGCGGCGATCGCGGCGCTCTGGTAGGGGCCGAAGTTCAGGTTGGGAGCGATGAACACGTTGTTCGTCACCTCGATGTCGCGCACGCCACTCCACGTGTGCAGGAACTGACCCTGCGTCCCGTTGTTGATCACGACGTTGCCGTGGATGGTGATGTCGGTGCTGGTGCGCTGGTAGTCGGACTGCCAGCCCTCGATCTGGATGGCCCACTTGTTGTCGAACTCCAGGACGTTGTAGCGGAAGTCGACGTGCTCGGCCCCGTGCTCCACGTAGAACGTCTCGTCGTGCAGCGTGTTGTTCTCCCAAACCGCGTACTCCCAGCGGTGCCAGGTGTGGTTGAGGCCGTCTCCCTCGCCCAGCGGGCCGACGCCGGCCCCGCCGCTGCGGATGTGGTTGTCCGTCGCGTAGCCGAACTTGCCCTTCTGCATCACGATCACGCCCTTGGCGATGTCGGATTGGTCGCCCTGATCGCGCCGATCGAGGTTCGTCAGGTCGTTTCCGGCGATGGTCACGCCCTCGGCGCCGCCGATGCGGATGATGTGCTCGCGCGTCGAGTTGGCGACGGTGTTGCCCAGAATCGTCAGCTGCTTGCCCTCGCCCCACACGAAGTAGGAGCGGATGCCCGTGACGCTGGGGGCCTCGTTGTCCTGCACGAGCAGCCCGGTCGGCTTGCCATTGGCGTTCACGCCGTCCTGCACGTCGTAGAACGTGTTGCCGATCACCGCGATGCCCTGGCCGAACGTGCTGATCGCCGTCGGGCGGCCGCTCTTGCCGTAGGCGTCGCCGGTCGGATCCGTAAAGGCCAGGTCGCGCACCGTCACCTGACGGCTGGCGCCACCGGCGGCGATCATCGAGCCGCTTCCGCCGTTCCAGACCAGCTTCGGCTTCGTGCCGCTGCCGTAGGCCCCGACGATCACGTCGCTGCCATTGATCTCCATGGTCTGGCTCAGGCCATGATTCTGCCCGCGGGCGAACAGGATCTCGACATGGTTGCCGCCGAGGGCCCCCATCAGCTCCATTGCCCGTCCGGCGGTGCGGACCGCCGAACCGGCACTGCGGCCGTTGTTGGCGTCGTTGCCGCTGTTGCTGACGTAAATCTGCGTCCGCGAAGCGGCGGCGACCGTCACCTCAAGGGTCTGAGTGCCGACACGGCCGGTCTCATCGGTGACCCGGAGTGTCACGGTGTAGTTGCCGGGGTTGTGGTACGCATGGGCGGCGACAAAGCCGCGCACACTGTTGAATCGGCTCCCGGCGTCGCCGAAGTCCCACTCGAAGCTGGCGTCGTTGAGCTCGCCGTGGTTCAGCACGGTGTTGAGGCCGCTGAAGTGGACGCTCTGTCCGGCGTAGACCACGCCTGCCAGGCGATCGATGCGCACGAGCGGCCGCTCGCCGTCCGACGGCTGGGGCAGGGCGGGGGGCGTCGTCTCCCCGTTGTCTCCGCCGCCACCGGTCTCGCCGCCGGCGCCGCCGTCGGTGTTGCCGCCGTTGCCGACGCCCGGATCGACGATCGGGTCCGGCGGGAGGAACTGGAGGTTGACCTCGTAGGTCTGGCCCTTGCTACCGGTGGCGTTCTTGCCGGAGTAGACCGTTGCCTTCAGCGTGTACGTGCCCGGCTCCGGCGACCAGGGATTGAAGTCGCCGTCGTTGTCGCCGTAAACCGCGAACGGCTCCCAGTTTTCCACCTGCTTCCACTCGCCGGCTTCGAAGAGCACGCTGCCGGCGAACTCGCCGCCTTCCAGCACGGCGTGAATGTTCACGCGGCGGCCCACCAGCAGGTTCATGTCGATGCTGTCGCCGCTGGCGAGATCGGTGTAACCGGGGATCACCTCACCGGTGTCCGCGTCGACCAGCATGAACTTGGCGATCTTCGGAACCTGGGCGCGCTCCACATCGGCGTCCGGGCGCGTCGTCTGCGTGATGTCCTCCAGCGGCGCCGGCTGCGGATTGGAGACGATGATCCGGGCGGTGTCGGTGGACTCGCCCACCTGGCGCGCCAGCCGGTGCCCCTCCTGCATGGCCCAGGAGCGGCGGTACATCTCCAGGAACGACACGACGGGGCGGATCGTCACGTGCTCGACGTCGGCATCGAGGCCCACCGGAGTGGACTTGCCTCCGAGGCGCGCGTCGATCGTCACGAAGTCGAAGTCGTCGCTGCCGCTGATGCTGATGCGGCGGACGCTGGCGAGGCTCTGCCACTGGCCGGCCTGCCCGTTGACGATGCCGCGGACGTGCGAGCCGTCGGCGTCGAGCTCGACGTGCATGTCGTTGAGGGTGCTCTGCTGCCCTCGGAGGCTCAACGTCTCGCCGTCGAACACGGTCAATGCCGCCGCCGACACGCTGGCACTCATGAGCCGGCGCGCCTCGAGGCTCTGGAACCCGCCGTGCGGCTGGCTCCCGTCGTGGGAGGGGCTGCGGGTCCCGCCAGTCGAGCGGGTGCCCGCGGGAATACTGATCCGTCGGTTGTTGCTCTGGCGTGTCATGCCGCCAACAACCGATTCATCCGGGCTCTAGGCAAACCAGGCAGATGAAGCGGATGGGGCGGCTTGGGCAGGTTAGCGGGCGTTGGAGCGGGCCATGACCGGCCTGGCGTAGCGTGAGCCGAATGCTTATCTGACCGCCGAAGGAAACGAAAGAACCTCAACGCACTGGCCCCGCGCCGATTTACGGGACGTGTGTCCGGCGCTGACCAGCGACCAAAAGCAGCCGCCCCCCCCCCGGGGGCCGGGGGGCGGAGGGTGAAT